>JBAXNB010000098.1:0-9158 GCA_037134015.1 Betaproteobacteria bacterium
AAAGCGTGTGAGGGTTAATAGCCCTCCGCGGGTTCGAATCCCGCTCTCTCCGCCAGTAACCCAAAATGAACGGGATCGGCTCTACCCAATTAACGGGGGATGGGCATTTATCAAACACGGTTGAACACGCCGGGCTCTACCCAATTAACTGGGGGTGACCATTTATCACCCACGTTGAAATGCTCCATGCAAACCCCATGGGCTCCAAACGCCGTGAATACTATTTCTAAAAGGAGCCTATCATGCTTGTACGACTCTTGTATGTCAGCCAACCCGTAGGTCCAGTCACAACGACCATGACCTCGTTGATTTTAGAAAAATCTAAATCGTACAACAAGAGGGAAAATATCACTGGCATATTATGTCAAGGCTCAGGCCTATGGATGCAAATCCTGGAAGGCGAGAGGTCCAAAGTCAATTTGCTGTACTCTCGAATCATGTCCGATCGAAATCACCACAATGTTGAACTGTTGTCGATGGAAGAAATTACGCAAAGACGCTTTGGGGAATGGTCTATGGCGCTTGTCTATTTATCTAAAGATGATCCCCTGGTAAAGATGGCACACCCAGAGTTTGACCCCTACTCGGCTTCAGCCAAGGATGCTCTTGCTATCTTGGATGAATTGATTAAAACAAGTAGTCCAATTGTTACCATGGAAACATGAATCTTCATTCATTGTTTTGACTTGATAGCCTTTGCTAGGCCTTGCTTGAGAGCCCAACTCCTGTGGGTGACGCAAGGGCGCTTGCGGACATGCTGATACGTTTTCGGCATGATGCTGAATTTGTAAAACTGTTAAAAAATCATTGCGCTCCTAAAGTGCCTTTGTTTTCTGCTGAGAACGAACGCAAGGGCTTGCTTGCCATCCTAGACAACATCACCTATGCTCGCCCTTTGTCTTGAATTTTTTCGATCTCCGTCCCCTCTTTTTCGCTAAAGGTAACACCATGACTTCATCTGAACCTCGTTTGACCTCTCTTTCCCACGGCGGTGGCTGTGGCTGTAAGATTGCTCCTGCGGTTTTGTCCGAAATACTCAAAGGCACTTTGCAAATGCCAATTCCTAAAGAATTGATGGTGGGTATCGCCACGGCTGATGATGCAGCTGTTTACAAGCTGAACGATCAGCAAGCTTTGATTGCAACCACAGATTTCTTCATGCCCATCGTTGACGATCCCTACGATTTTGGACGTATTGCTGCTACCAATGCCATCAGCGATGTCTATGCAATGGGGGGCAAGCCCATCATGGCTTTGGCTTTGGTGGGTATGCCCATCAACGTCCTTTCAACCCAAACCATTGGGAAGATTCTTGCAGGCGGCGCCTCGGTGTGTCAAACCGCTGGTATCCCAATTGCTGGCGGTCATACGATCGATTCTGTTGAACCCATCTACGGTTTGGTTGTTCTGGGTTTGGTTCATCCAGATCGAGTCAAACGCAACGACGGTGCGCGCGTTGGCGATGTGATGGTGCTTGGCAAACCTGTTGGCGTTGGCGTTTTATCTGCCGCACTCAAAAAAGAAGTTCTCGATCAAGACGGTTACGATGCCTTGATCACTCAAACGACGAAGCTCAACACCCCAGGCCCTGAGCTGTCTGAGTTGTCTGGCGTGCACGCTTTGACAGACGTGACTGGTTTTGGTTTGGCTGGGCATGCCCTTGAAATTGCTCGTGGTGCAAATTTGACTGCCCACATCAAGTGGGCGAATGTGCCTTTGTTGCCCAACGTGGCGGTCTTGTTAAAAGATGGCAATGTCACGGGTGCATCTGCTCGAAATTGGGACGGCTATGGTAAAGACATTGGCCTTGACTCGAGTTTGCCCGCTGAATGTCAAGCTCTTTTGTCAGACCCTCAAACAAGTGGTGGCTTGTTGGTCAGTTGTTCTCCTGAAACAGTTACCGAGGTGCTGGCTGTTTTTAAACGTCACGGCTTTGATGATGCAGCCATTGTGGGCCATATCGGTGAAGCGCAAAAATTACGCTTGATCGTCGACTGATACAGTAGCCTTTCCATGAAGGATGTGGGCTAAACTGTCAAACGCTAGGTCGGCTGTGATGGCCAACAGAGCCACCATCGTTGCCCCTTGTAAAACATAAGCTGTGTTGAACCCAGATAGACCGATGATGTACTTGGACTGTCCCGTGACAGTGGCAATACGCCCGTCCAAGGATTGACCAAGTTGACCCACGACGGTGACGCCAAGCACTGATTTAAGGGGCCCGAAAACCAGTTTCAAATCGCTATCAACATGATCTGACGGCGTCAAAAAGGATTGAAGAAATTCAAGCCATTCTGCGTCATCGATTGAACTGTTGAGAGATTTTTTCATGGAAGTGGCATAATACAGGGTATTCCCTATTCGCGTGTGCTGAAAACAAAAGAACACCCATTGCTCAGTTTACATTTAAGGGAGATCGTTAAAATTTTTAGGAAAGTTTTTTTACTTTGTCGACATTTGATCACCTTGAGGCAAGCACAGACCAAAGCCTAGTTTTGGTGGACCGAGCAATCTTTGAGTTGCGAAGGGGATCAAAAATTGTTGTTCAAGACGGCAACGAGAGCATTCTAATGTTGGCCAGCGAAGCCTTAGGTGCTGAGCAATTGTCAGAATTCCAGCGTTTCATTCATGGTCCCATGATGGTGGCCATCACCGGCCAACGCGCCAAGGCTTTGGGATGGGGTGAAGATGTAACGCAAGCTTATTTGGTGCACAGTGAAGAAACGCTTTTGGCTCCAACGGTTGATTTTCTTTGTGACCCCGTTTCCTTGTCCAAAAAGGTGGACCTGGCCAAGCTCAAACTGACCCTAGCAAGTCCTCTAGAAAAAACATGTCTTCAGTTGGCCAAGCTGTCCAGACTTTTGCCTTCCGCCTTGATCGGTCGTATGACGCAACCGTGCGATGATCTCACTGTGGTCAACGCCAAGGACATTGAAGGGTACCAGATACAAGCGGCCCGCTCGCTACGAATGGTGAACCAGACCAGGTTACCGCTTAACGATGCAGAGAACACCAAGCTCGTGGCTTTCAGGCCCATGGATGGCGGACATGAACACTTTGCCATCGTTATTGGTGAACCCAGTACCACAGAGCCCGTGCTCATCAGACTCCACTCTGAATGCTTTACAGGGGATATTTTGGGTTCCATGCGCTGTGATTGCGGAAGCCAGTTGCGAGATGCCATTGCTGCGATGGAGGCTGCGGGCTCAGGGGTGTTGCTGTATTTGGCTCAAGAGGGTCGTGGCATCGGTTTGGTGAACAAAATTCGGGCCTATCAATTGCAAGATGCTGGATTTGACACGGTGGATGCGAATTTACAACTTGGGTTTGACGAAGACGAGCGCATTTACCTGCCAGCAGCTCAGATGCTCAAGCTCATGGGCATCAACAAAGTGAAGTTGATGACCAACAACCCAGCCAAACTCCAATCGCTCATGGACCATGGTATCGATGTCACCGAGCGCGTTGGACTTGTCGTTGCTGCAAACACCCACAACCAAGGGTATTTGCAAACCAAAGCCGAGAAGGCCGGCCATTTGTTTTGAATCCCAAGGGGTTAAACTTAGATATCTAAAGGGGTAATTTTCTATGACCGACCATGTCTCCTACGATTCCAAAACCAAACTGTTTCACTGGAGCAGTGCAGCCCTTATCCTTATCATGTGGCTCTTGGGTCAATCGCTTAAGTTTTTGCCTGATGGGGAGCCCATCATCACTGGGGCAAGCATTCATTATGTTGTTGGTTCGGTATTGACCCTCGTCTTGCTCTTTCGGATAAGCTGGAAATTCACGAAAGGCACGAAATTACCCAACGCCTTGCCAGGACAATGGGGTGCCGTTGCTAAATCGGTTCACTACACTTTGTATGTCTTGCTCGCTTTAACTTTGTTGCTGGGTGCATTTGCTCTGTGGGTCCATGGGTACTCCATTTTTGATCTCATCAAAGTACCAGAATTTGATCCTGGAAATGAAGAGCTGAAGGAAACGGTTGGAGAGTTACACGGTCTATTCGCCAATGTTTTGTTAGGCTTGTCCGCCGCTCACGCCACGATGGCTCTTTGGCATCACTATGTCAACAAAGACGACACCTTAAAGAGAATGCTCTCAAAGCGAGATTGAGTATCCCCCTGCTCTTTCAAGGTCATGACCACATCAAGACCATGCCATGGTCGTTTTAATGAGCTTGGCGACTTGCATCCATCAGAGGGAGCAAGCTGAACAACATCACATGCGCAAAGGCGCACCATAGCCAGTGAGCTCTAAATAGCCATGACCTAGCAAGCGTTCATCTTGCATCAAGCTCACCGCCCCTTCCCAGTAAAAACCTCCTGTGCTGGCACGCGCATCGACCTCTTGCGCCAGCATCAGCGGCACAAGTTGAAACGTTTGACCGCCCACCACCAAGTCCATGGGTATGGGGTATTCGATCAATGACTTCGAGCGCCAGCTTCCTCGTGCTTGCCACTTAAGTCCATTCCAGTTTTTAAGCAGCAGGCCCGTGCGATCACGCGCTTCGACATGTGCATAAAGAGCTTCGGACTTTTGATTGCGAATTTGAAAAGCCATCAGCGTTCCACCGTCAAGCAAATTGATCCCAAGCCAATCCCAACCCACAGCGCCAGGCATCAACAACTCACTGGACCATTCGTGGTCTAGCCATGCTTTGCCTTCAAGCACTTGGGTTTGCTTGTCCATCTTCACTTGAGCACTCACGATCAAAGGCGCGCGACTGTAATAATAACTCGCTTGTTGAGCTTGAGGTCCTTTGGGTGACAAGCCGTCTTGTCCGCGCAAGATGACCGGCTGCTTTGAGCTAGCTTCAAAGGACATCGAAAAGCCGTTTCCCGAGAAACACCCCTGGTAGACCTCTACCGATGGGTTTTGCACATGTTTCAAACACCAGTTTTCAAACTGCAAGTCCGTGTCTGCCGACTCCGCCCGAAGCGCAGTCCCATTCAAGCGCCCTGCACGGTTGGCAGAAAAGAAAACATCCTTTTTTGCAACGGCCAAGGCGGCGTGTGCAAATAAGAGTTGTTGGGGTGCAAGACGACTTGGGTTTTCGACGGCATGCTCGGTTCTGCTACGGAAAAAAGTCAACTGAAACCCAAGGGCCGAAGGCCCCTCTCCCAACCACCCCGTCAAGTACCACCACTCGGTGCGGTAATCGGCGTGCGCACCGTGGTCCCTTGGAAACACCAAGCGCCTAGGTTTGACCTGAGGATAAAACTCTTTGGGAGCGGCCGCTTGGACCAAGGGCCAGGGCGAGACGTTGGCCAACAAGCATGCTGCCGTTTTGATAGCGATGCGACGATTCTTCATAAGCTTTACCAATCCGAGCGTAGGCTCTCGGCCAAGCGCTTTGGGTCAAGTCCATGCCGTGCAGACCACCTTGCCGTGACAACGCCAATCACCAACAAGAGAGCACTGATCAGCGCCCACTGCTCTAAAGCGAAATGGGTGTTCATGGTCCAGTGAAAAGACTCTGGATTGACTTTGTGAATCAAGATCTGGCTGATCAAACCCCCCAAGAGGCTGGCCCAAAGGACGGCCAGCAGCAACAACAAACCCACCTCCAAAGACACCAAGAGCCATAGGTTGGTCTGCGACATGCCCAAATGTGAAAGCACACCAAACTCTCGGCGACGCAAAATCAGCTGGCCGGTGACCCCAGCTGCAACCGAGAACATGGCAACAAACAAGGCGGCTGCCTCGAGCGCGTAAGTCATCGCAAAGCTGCGATCGAAAATTTTAAGTGACAACTGCCTTACATCTTGTGCACTGACCCATTTCAAGTGCGACAGCTCAGGCGCTTGGGCTTGAACTTGTGACATGACTTTGGCAGGATCGGCGTCTCTTGAGAGCCACACCGAAACGCCTGAGCGCGAGCGGTCTCCAGTCAGTCGCTCGTAGTCGGAGGTCGACATGACGACAGAGCCATGTTGCCGACCGTAATCTCTGAAGAGACCCCCCACCCATACGGTTTGTGGACCTTGATCGGTCAATGGCAACTGGGCCTCTTGACCTGCACGCCAACCGTACACATCCGCCATGGCCTCTGATCCAAACACCACCCATCTGCTTTGACCATCTTTGGGTGGTAATTTGGCTAAGCCCACCAAGGCCACAGACTGCGAGGGATCTTCTAAATTCAAGGGCTTGGCCATCAACACCACGTCAGGACGGTCGTAGGCCAAACGCAGACTTTTAAAACGACTGGTCTCCACTCTTTTGACCTGAGGAACAGATGCAATACGCTCTTGAACCGACGCATCAAAGCCAGGCTGCTCGGTCATCGACTGCCCCATGGTGTAGATGTCAGCCGGTAACACCATGCTCAACCAATCTGAAACAGACGTGCGAAAACTGCTGACCATCACCATCATGGCAACGGTGAGCGAAAACGCAGCAACGGTTCCTGTGATCAAAGGGGTGGCGGCCGAAGGCGCCTGCGCAAGTCGCCAAACAGCTAAGCGTAGTACAGCAGGAACACGCGCATGAACGAGTACAAGCGAGAGTTTTCCCCAGAGTTTGGCCAAGACCCAAGGCAAGGCCAGCAGTCCCGAGCCCAGCAAAGCGGCCACTGCGCCATAAGAAGCCCAGGGCAATTCATCCAAAGTGGGTAGCTGCAGCAAAACCATGGAGATGCACAAGGCCAACAAGCTCCATTTGAGCGTCGGGGGTCTGAACACCAAGGTTTCAGCTTGACCGGCACGCAACAAAGCCATCGGATGACGCCAATTGATCTGCAGCAAAGGCAGCCATGCCGAGAGGAGGCCCATCAGCGTAGCCGTTAGGGCCAAAAGTGCCATGACCATCCAGTCAATCACCATGGGTGTCTTGCTGTTGGCAAAGTAATTCCCTCCCAGGTCACCACCCAACCAGTGCATCAAAACCGCGGCAAGCAACAAACCCATACCAACGCCCAATAAACCTCCCAAGGTGCCAATCAAACCACCCTGCGCCCAGACAAAGCTGCGCAACCAAGCCTCACTCGCACCCAAGACGCCCAACAATGCCAACTCCGAGCGTTGGCGAACGATCGATAAGTGGATGGCTGTTGAGACCAAGAAACCCCCCGTCAGCAGTGCCACCATGGCCAGCACCGACAAGTGGACGCGGTAAGCGCGTGACAAGAGCGACATGCGCCGCTCACGGTCTTGGGTGGCCACCATCTGAAGCGTTTCGGACTGAGCTTGCAAGGCGGCTTTGAGGCCTTGCGGGGTTCGCCACTCTTCCAAGCGAAGGTCCAAACGCGAGACCACACCAAGCCGGTTGAAGGCCCATTGAGCACTGCCAATGTCCATGACGCCAATGACTTGCGAGGCCGCACCGGGTACTTCACCCGACACCACCAAAGAAACAGGCACAGCACCATACTGCAACAAGATGTTGTCCCCTAAACGCACGTTGAAGGCTTTGAAGGCCGCAGCGGATAAAAAGATGGCCTTGGCATTGAACAAGCCAGTGGAGCTATCAGCAAGGCTTGGAAGCAAGGAGGGAGACACCAAAGCGGCTTTGAAAAAATCCAGGCCAAGCACCGTCAACCGATCTGTTTGCACCAACAAAACTGGGCTTACCGTGCTGATGCCCAAGTCAAATCGGCGCTGATCCCAGATATCGATTTGGCGATCATCGATGTCACCTGAGGGTGATACCAATTGGACGGAGGCTTGCCCATTCACCGTGTCTAAAGCTTGCCCAAATGAGGCGAGTGCAGAATGGTTCACGGTGTGAATGGCAACGGCCAGCATCACTCCAATGGCCACCATGGTGAGTGCGACCCACCAGCGCACCCATGATTGAACCGACGCACCTTTGAGCATCCACACAAACAACAGTTGGTGACCTTTTAGGTTCATCCAAGCAAGCCCTTGGGGGTCAAACGCAAGCATTTACCCAAGGATTGAGCAGCATCATCAGAGTGGGTGACCACAACCAGACTGGTCTGTCTTTCCAAACATAAATCGATCAACAGGGACAAGGTTTTAGTAGCTGTGCTCGTGTCCAGGTTGCCCGTGGGCTCATCGGCGAACACCACTTTGGGCTGATGCACCAAGGCGCGGGCCAAGGCCACGCGTTGCTGCTCACCGCCCGATAAACTAGCGGGCTTGGCATCCAGTCGTTTTTGCAGACCAAGGTCGCACAACAAAGACTGAGCAGCCAAGGCGGATGCTTGGCCCGATTGTCCGCCCAACAAGCAAGGTACCATGACATTTTGCAGCGCTGATAAGTGCGGCAACAAATGAAACGCTTGGAACACAAAACCCATCTCTGACTGGCGGCAAGAGCGACGCTGTTCGGCTGACCAAGCGCTGGTGGATTGGTCAGACCAATGGACTTCGCCCAGTGTGGGCAGCTCAAGACCCGCCATGATGTTGAGCAAGGTGGACTTACCGCAACCCGATGTGCCTTGAATGGCCACATGCTCACCCTTGGCAAGCTCAAAGTCAAGCCCTTTAAAAAGCCACTCCTCTGACACGTAGGCATGTCCTACAGAAAGTAAACTTAAAACAGCCATAAATCAAAGATACAACACATTGTTGGATCATTGTAGTCAATTAAAAAAATTGAAGATTCCACAAATAGCTGAGCATTTGTGCAGGTGCCCTTGAACCCTTGGCTCGTTATGTAGGTTAAGGGGAAAGCCCCTTTTTTTTCATGGCTATATGAAAGCCCCTGGGCTTTTCAAATTTGTGCTTGATTGATGCCGTCAAAACATCCCCTCTTAAAAAGACCAATCAAGCCATATCCTTATTAAAATCAACACTGAGCCACGGTCAAAGACAATAAAGTTACAAGCCTTTAAAACGATCAGCCGAGTTTTTATGTAAACTCTTTTTGTGATGCTTTTTAGGCGAATTTTTTTAGCGTTCAGAGATCATTTTTTTACTGGTGTTGGATCACTTTCTTTGTAGGAACCCTATGGCAAAAGCAGAAAAAATAAGCAGTCCTTTTGAGCAGTCCTTCATGTTTCACATGATCAGGGACTTCTTTATTTTGCTGTTGATCGTGGCGACGGTTGAAATGGGTATTCGTTATGCCTTGGTGCGTTATGATTTCGCGAGCAAGGAGCAAGACCGCGTTGAATTGGCGGCACAACAGTTGGCCAACGATGTGAAGTCCATCATGCTCAATTCTGGTGGACCTTTGGCGGCTCG
>JBAXNB010000099.1:0-9108 GCA_037134015.1 Betaproteobacteria bacterium
CCTTTGATCAAGAGGCCCGATGAAAATGAATCATCGGCTTCAGTGAACGCGTAGGTTTCTGTGCGACCGTCGGTCTTCATGGCCCTCATGAAAAAGCCGAGCGTCGGATCTATTTCTTGCTCCAGGTTGATGCCCAGGCCGTATTTGATTTTGTCGCCATTGCGCACTTGCAAAATGGTCTGAGGGTTGAAGCCTGCTTTGTTTTGATTCAAAGCATAATAGCTGCTTGCATCGTTAAAGCTTGCTAAATTGGCTTTGTTTCTCCATGCCAAGACACGAATTTTTCCCGGGTGTTCACCCATCATGTGGGCGTGTTCGATCTCAACTTGGTCGCCATAATGTTTGCCGATCTGAAAGTCCACCTCCAAGCCATTGGGCACTTTGGGGCCGGTCAAGCGTCCGAACCTCAAGACCCAGTCTCCTTGGTACCATTCACCCGCAAAGCCCCAGCCAAAACCCCTTGCATCGGCCGCATAGTCAAAAGAGGAGTAGGTCCAATTGCCCCAATTCATGAATTGGGTTCTCGGATCTTTGGCATAGGCGTTGTCATCGAACACGTCAAGGGTCGAGAAGTTTCCAGCGGTCAACACGAATCGGTTTTTATCGACAGTACCGGCCATTTGATTGAAATCAGATTCAAGGTGTTCCGTGCCGCCACCTTGGTTCCAGGTCTGTCTTAAAAACAAACGCTGGCGGTACAAAGTCGGAACAGTTCCTGCTGCTCGCGTGATCTCACCGTTGGTGAACCCACCCAAACCCACTAAATTGGCAGAAAAAGGCACGCCAGAAGCAATTTCGGGATTGAAATAAACCTCTCCCCCGCTCCAAGTCCTCATACCCCAGTGGGCCGTTGTGGAGAAGGTGAACATTTTGTCCGCTGAGGCGACCAGGGTGTTGACCGGGTTGGAGGTCACACCGTTTTTGAAGGAGGGGTGAGCTTGAAGGTTGTAGGTGGTTTGGTATTTCGCACTGGTGTCCTCGTGCTCCAAGTCCTCGGCAAAACTCATGGCTCCAAGCATGCAACCTAGCAAGACGACAGCGACACGGACACCAGAGCGTGAAGATCGATGACGTTGGAGGAGGGGTTTCATGGGAGCGTGACGGACTTTTAAAAACTATGCGGTTTTATTCTATGACTTTAATGCGACAAATTCGTGACTTGTTGTTGTACTTGTTCTCGTGCATGTTGTTGTGCGTTTTGTTGTAAGAGTTGTTGATCACATTGCTGTTTTGGGGAGGGGTACGCTTCAAGTCTGTTCTTCTAAGTCCAAGAGTTCGATGGTCAAAAGCCAGCGACCCAAAACGTTTGAAAGCCTCAGGTTTTAAAGCCTTTCAGACGTTTACTTTTTCTAGCTCGCTCCTTGAAGTCAAGGGGCTTGGTTTGGATCCACTGCACAAACTTGGCCACATCGGGATGCTCGAGGAGGGCTTGAACGGTGGGGTAGGTGTTGGCCAGTTCTGTCTCGGTCAAGAGGGCATGAATTTGTCGGTGACAGACACTGTGCAACTCGACAGTCACGTCACCCCCTTTGGATTTGGGGACCAAGTGATGGGCTTCGATGTGCTGCTTTGGAATTTCTCGTTCGCAAAGGGGGCAAATGACGGCTGTTTTGGTCACCAAATCCCCAAGTGCCAAACGGGCCTTTCTTTTGATTTTACCCACGAGACGCTACTTCACTTAAAAGATTTGGACTGCAGTTCAAAACAATTGGAGAGTTCACGGGGCAGTTCAGGTGCTTGGGTGGTGATGTAGTGACGCACAAAGGGCGCAGCTTTCCAAGGGGCGGTGTAGCCACTCCAAATGGCTTTGGGCAAGATCTGCCATTGTCCCTGTGTTCTTTGAAGCACCACCAGGGCTGGCAAGAGGTCCTTGAATTCGACTTCAACCAAGGCCCAATCCGATTGGGCCCAAACGCTAGCAACCTGCATGTGCTCAGATGCCGGTGGACTGTAATTTTTGATGTTCTCCAAAGACGCCTTGTAAATCGTGTGCTCTGGGGTCAAGCGCTCAACCTTGTCGCAACGGGCGGTCCAGCGCGTCCAACGATCAGACCATGCCCCGATGACATCAAAGGGTTTGCCGTCGACCACCAGCAAAGTGCCTTGCTCAGCTTGCGTGATGGAGAGGTGGTTCAAGATCACTCCACAAGAGACCATCGCGAGGACAAGCAAGGAGATGCTTCTCTTCATTCAGGCTTTCATGGGTTGCTGTGTTTGTCAACCAGCAATTCAATTTGCTCGTGCTCTGCAATCATCTCCAGTGCACTTTCAAACAAAGCCCTGGCCGAGCCTGTGATGGAGCTCAAATGGGCATGCAAATGAGCATCTTTGGAGCTTTTGTTCAAGCACTCATGGCTGTAGAGCTCAAAGCCAGCCAAGAGGGTGATGATCTCTGCGACATGCCTTGGGCATTCACACAAGGTGTTGGAGGAGATACCTGCCAACTTCATCAAGGTGGCATCGCTGTACTTTCTTGGGGGAATCATGGCGCCTTGTGCTGTCTTGAAAGCTTTTTTACTGGTGTCGATCATCAGTCTTGAGTTGATCAATTCCGCCAAATCGGCGTCGGTGATCAGGTCCCTTTTGACGATGAGCCCATTGTGCTTGAGGGTGGTGATGATGTGTTCCTGGGCAAAGCTGTAAAGCACAATGGTTTGCAAGGCTTGGGACGTGCTGACCAAATTTTGGATTTGATCTTTGGACACAGGATCCAAGGAATTGACCTTGATCAGCAAAATTTCGACGGGCTCAGCAAAGTGAGCCTCTTGTGCCAGCTGCAGGTCTTTGAAGATGTCGGTGATGCGAATGGATGGGTCGATGAACCCTAGGGTGAACTTTTTGGATTCGATCCTTGCCGCCAAGGTCAAGCCCACAATGGCCAAGGAGACGGAACTGCTTCTTCTGTGTTGGCTGCTTTTTAAATCCAAAGAGGACTGTTGAAGTTGCAACAAGTGGTTGAGCTCCTGGGAGCTCAGGCTAGAGATACCGCTGATGGCATGACCTTGTTCGGTCAGGCGCTTGAGCAAGCTTGCTTTGAGCACATCATCGTCGGTGTAGAGGCGGTGGTTGCCATCCGTCTTGTGCGGCGTGAAGGTGCCATACCTGACCTCCCAGATTCGAAGAGTTGGGGTGGGTACCCCACTTAAACTCGAAACAGCTCCAATCTTGTGGGTTGGGGCATGCCCAGTTTTGGTCTTGTCCATGGTGTTTGCGTAGATATTGAGTAAATAATTGAGTTTATTTTATAGAAGGAATTGCCCCAAGCTTACTCACATGTTAGAGTGCCCCCTTCAAGTCCAAGGCTTAAGCAACGCTTACAGTAGATTGGCACTGGGCTTTTCAAGCTTTTTATCTTGCTCTGCGTCCTTGAGACCAGTGGCTTGAAGCTCCTTCGATTCTTTTCATTCACTGTTCATGCCAAATAAGCGCTCCCTCATTTTTTCTCGCTTAACGCCTGCAGACATCTCGGACGCGATCAAATGGGCCTGGGAGGACAGGACGAGCTTTGAAACGATAGAAGAGCGTCTTGGAATTACGCAGTCCGAGTTGGTTTGCCTGATGCGAGCTGAACTCAGTCCAAGTTCTTTTAAGATGTGGCGCATGAGAATGCGTGGTAGAAAAACCAAGCACCGCGCTCTTAGAAGCGCGGAGATGAAATTCGACGATGTGGCCGTTGCCGATCACAGAAGAGCGAATTGCTGAATCACCAACCCTTTTAAGGTCAACAGATGAGTGAAGATTCAAGGTGTTGTGGCTCAGGGACTTGCATCATCGATGAACAAGGACTGTGCTGGTGTGGACAACAATGGGATGGACAGACCCTGCGCATGGCTTCACCCAGAGCGACCCAACCAAATGACACGCCCAATGAAATCACAAAGGACATAGCCAACAGTCCCCCAACCGATCTGGCCAACAAAAATCCAGGCCAATAAAATCACTGTTAGGGCGAATGGCTCTAAAAACAGTCTGACGATCGGCAAACAATCGGCAAACAATCGGGAAACAACTCGCAAACCCTGCGTCAAATGGGCCAACAGTTGGACCACCACGGTCCTGTCAACTCGCACGCCATAGGAGAGCGCTTTTGGAGCGCCTGCGCCGACTTCCTCTACGCACCATCCATGATGGTGCTGCTGATCAGGTTTGTCCCGCCTTGGATTTTCTGTGGTTCAGTAAAAAAACCACCAGGCTCAAGACCAACAAAATCAGTGGGACCAAAGCGATGTTGGTCAATTTGGCCCAAAACTGCAAGGCCTCGCTTTCTGCTCTGAGGTCTTTTCTGAGGTTCTTCAACTCCAGTCGGGTTTCAGCAGCTGTTTTCTTGAAGGTGTCCACCTGCGCTTGTTGTTCAGGGCTCAGGATCTGCGCACTTTCGTTGGCCGTCTTGTTCTTTTGCATTTGTGCCAAAGACTCACGGGTCTTTTGCAAGTTCTCTTCCAAAGCTTTGATTTTTCCAACATAGGCCTGTTGGGCCCGTGTTTCCATCTCCTTGATGACGGTGAAGGGATGGGACGCACTTTGACGGGTCCTCAAAGAGACCAAGGCCGAGTCGCCAGCGAACTGATCGACCAAGGATTGTAGAAAGGCCAAATTGCCGTTGGTGGGGTACACCACGCGTTGACCAAAGATCTCTTGGATCTGAACGGCCACGTTGTCGTTGATGAAGTCGCTGTCGGCGATCAAGACGACAGAGTTGACCCCCTTGGACTCCTTCAACACCTCCACTGCTACTGGCTCAGGCGCTGCAGCTTCAGCGGCTGGGGTGCTGGCCTTTTTGGTGTCAACGGGAGACTTCGCAGGGGCTCCTGAGCTCGCGCTCGTTTTGGCCTTGGTCTTGTCTTTACCGTTGTCTTTGGCGTCGGCCTTCAGCTCTGGCGCCCCATCAGGAAAGGCGGTTTTGAATTTGCCCTCCAAGCGAAGTGCCAGGGGATACTGCTGCCCAGTGGGCTTGACCCCTTTGGCCATTTTTTCACCTTGCTCCATGGCCACGGTGTTGTCCACCATCTCCGCATAGGTCGAACTCTTGATCAAAATGTCTTGCTTCAAGCCCTCGGTGGCTTGGCCCGTGAAGGCCCCAGAGAAGGCAAACAAGGTGTCGCCCAATTGAGCGGTTGCGATGTCGGAGGCGCTGTAGGCGCTGTCGTTCAAGGTGAGCAGGGTGGGAAGGCCGCGGTTGCCTTGGCCCGTCATGTACTGCATGTCGGCAATCATCTTGCCGCTCTCAAGCTTCACGCCCCAAGCCTTGGTCAAGCGCTCCAAGTCGGACGCGGTGCCACCAGGCTGCATGCCTTGCTGAGAGGGCACCAAATCGAAATAAGCATAGGAGTCCAGGAGCGCGATCACTTTGCCGCCACGCAAAATGAACTGGTCGATGGCAAACTCCGTGCTCTCCGAGAGCCCTTTGGGGTGCACCACCAACAAGACTTTCAAATCGTCATCGATCAGTTTCACATCGCTTGAGATGCGCTGCACATCAAAATCGCGTTCAAGTTCAGAGACAAAGGTCTGCTTGGGTGAGGGTGGCATGCCCATCATGGCAAACCCCGGACTGCCAAACACAGGCATGGAGCTCAAAATACCAATTTTGGGCTTCTTCGCGTTGGCCGAACGGGTGATGGCGCGCACAATGTCGTACTCCAACAAGCGTTCACGCTGCATGACGATGGTGGACATGGTGGACTTTTGCTCACCCCGTTTGACCGCAAGACCAAAATAAAAGCGGTCTCCGCCCGTCAAACTTTGCGCTTGCACGCCGTCCAAGACGGCGGCATCTTCAGCGTCCGAGTCGGGTTGGGGGTCGAGCTTTTCGATCACAAGCTTGCCTTTGGACGCGGCCTTGAATTCGGTCAACAAGTCCTCAACACGTCTGGCGTAGCCCTTCAAAGGCAAGGGCATGCTGTCATCGCTTTGCGAGAGGTAAAAGCGAACGGTGACGGGTGCGTCCAAATTCTTTAAAATTTCTTTGGTGCCGTCCGACAAGGTGTAGACCCGCCCTTGGGTCAAGTCCACTCTGTAGAACTCTAGACCGGCGAGCCAATTGACGAAGAACAAGACGACCACGGACAAGGCGATCGCCATCCAGGTGGGGGTTGTTTTTTTAGACATGTGTTTGATCCTCAACGCGAGCGTGCGTTTTTAACGGCAATGTGGTTCAGGTACAGTGAAAAAACCATCACCGACACAAAGTAAATCAAGTCTCTTGAATCCAAGATGCCCCTTTGAAAGCCATCAAAGTGAGACAAGACCGAGAAATTGGCAATGCCTTCAATCGATTGAGGCTCCAGCCAGCGAGCCATCAAGTCGGTCACCGGAGAAAACCCAATCAGGTTCAACAGCAAGCACACCAAGACCGACAAAATGAAAGCGATCACTTGGTTTTTGGTGAGTGCAGAGGTCAAGCACACAATCGACAAATAGGTGCCTGCTAGAAGGAAGCAGCCCACATAGCCCGCCAAAATGGCGCCGTTGTCAGGTGAGCCCAAGATGTTCACGGTGATGACCATGGGAAAACTCAGAGCAATGGCCAGCATCAAGAACATCCACGAAGCGATGAATTTGCCCAAGACCGCTTGCGCGGGGGTGATGGGCAGGGTCAACAAAAACTCAATGGTGCCCAAGCGTCTTTCTTCCGACCACAAGCGCATGCCCATGGAGGGGACCAAGAAAATCAAGAGCCAGGGCATCCAATTGAAGAAGATCCCAAGGGAGGCGTCGTTTCTCTCAAAAAAGCCGCCCAAGGTGAAGGTCAAAATACCAGCCAGCAACAAATAGGCGATCAAAAAGACATAAGCGACCGCTGAGCCCATGTAGACGCCAAGCTCGCGGCGGGTGATGATGTGGATGATGGTCAAGGGGTTCATGCATGGGCTCCTAGATGGGCTTGTCGGGAGACTGCACCTTGGGTGATGGCACGAAAGAAATCGTCCAACCTGCCCGAAGGGGTCCTGGATTTGAGTTCAAGGGGCGTGCCGTTGGCCACGATCAAGCCCTCATGGACCACGATGGCGCGGGTGCACACGCTCTCCACCTCCTCCAAGATGTGGGTGGAGAAGATGATGGCTTTGGATTGCCCCAAAGACGTGATCAGGCTCCTGATTTCGTGCTTTTGGTTGGGATCCAGGCCGTCGGTGGGCTCGTCCAAAATCAACACATCTGGGTCGTGGACCAAGGCTTGTGCCAGACCCACGCGTTGTCTGAAGCCTTTGGAGAGGTTTTCAATGGATTGGTTCAAAACCGGTCCCAAATGACACAGCTCGATCACGCGCTCGGTGGCCGCAGTTTTTTGCGAGCCATGCAACGCACGGATATCTGCCGTGAAGTTCAAGAAGTCCGAGACCTTCATGTCTTGGTAGCTTGCAGCCGACTCGGCCAAGTAGCCAATGCGTTGCTTGGCAAGCACGGGTTCTTCGGAGATGTCGTGACCACAAATGCTCACCTCGCCCGAGTCGGGTTCTAAAAACCCGGTGATGATGCGCATGGTGGTGGATTTGCCCGCTCCGTTGGGGCCCAAGAAGCCCAAGACTTCCCCTGCGCCAACGTCAAAGGAGATGCCGTGCAGGACGGTTTTGCCGGAAAAGGACTTGAAGAGGTTGTCAACTTTAATCATGTGGGGGTTTCAAGTTTGAAGGGTAGAGGCTAGGTTCTGAAGCAAAGATCAAAAAACAAAAATAAAAAAACAAAAATAAAAAAGCAAGAGATCAACAAAAGCCATCCAAACAAAAAGCTTGGCAGGCCATTTTTTCCAAAAAAACACGTGTTTTAAATGTTGGCGACTTTTCGTTTTTCAAGAACCCCAAGAAAAGGTCGTTGAAAATTTTTTTCTTGGAACGAGGCCCAACGAAGTGTTGGGTGAAGGGGCGACTCTTCCCAAGAGCGGTGGCGCTAATATAGCAGATCGTTGAGCTGAAAATCAGCCCTTGGGTCTAAGGGTTTGTCTCCAGTGGAGGAGATTTCAAGGGTGTTGAATGGCGGTTTGAACACGGGGCCTTAAAGGGTGTCTGAAAAAGTGTCTGAGCAGGGAGTCTGAGCAAGGAGTCTGAACAGGGTCATTGCAAGAGGATCAAGTCATCGGCCCATGATGAAAGGATTGTCTGGCACATCTCTCTTTTTGAAATTCAAGAAGTAGGTTTTTAAAAACCCCCTCAAATCATCTGCATGGTGCAAATAGATGTTTTCATCTTCAAGGTAGAAGGAAAACGTCTGGTCAAACAAGAAACGACGTGCCTCGACCTTGATTTGAAAGAAGTTTTCTATGAAAGTGACGCATTCCCCGGCCGAGCACTTGTCTTTTTTAAGGGCTTCAAAAAACTGGGTGTAGTTCAAGCCTTTTTTGACGGGTTCAAACTCTCGTTCAATTTGGAGCATCAAGTCGGCAATGGGCACGACGTGACCCAGTAGGCGAAGCGAAGCGTTGAACTTTTCGGCGGCAGGCCTCCATTTGTTCAAAAGCAGTTTCTTTGCATAGGCGATGGCCGAGGTGTTGTGTCCATAAAGGCTTTGGAAATAGGCCTTTTCCATGCGGTCTTTCAAGGCCGTGGCGTCTTTGTAGATGCCTTTCGTCTGGAGTTCGTTTTGATAGGTTTTGGCCAATTTTTCGTCAAATTTGCTCAACCGGTCGTACTCGACGGCCATCTGGGGGAAGTGCTCGATGGCCAAGAGCCAATCGGCTAAGAGGTGGTCGCGGCATGCATGGGTGTGGCCCTGTTCGTGGGGGTGCGCATGAACTTGCGCATGTGCCTGTGCCTGTGCATGTGGATGCACATAGGAGGGCGACTGCGCATGGGTCTTGTGGTTGGCCGAACTTGGATCGGACGACATGGCCCTTTTTTGGCTTTGCAGAAAATCCAAGTCGTAGTCCAACTTGAGCGACTTGTTGGACAAGATGAAGTAGGCTTGCTCGATCTCTTGAAGCCGGTTCTTGTAGACCTCTTCGCTGCCCAAGGAGGATTTTTGCTTGAGCAAGTCCGATTTGGACTTGTTGTAAGCGGCAGAGATCAAGGCTTGCTCAAGATCGGCCATGTTGAGAATTTTGTACAAGTTCTTCATCAATGTGGGGTCTGAGGCTTGGGGGAGGCGATCAAGAACATAGGGGGTGAAATGAAAGGG
>JBAXNB010000100.1:0-8962 GCA_037134015.1 Betaproteobacteria bacterium
CCAAGCGATGAACGCTCAGGGCTTTTGTCTTGTCCCTGCAAACGTTGTGGCCCACTTGGCGCAATGCGACTTGACTGAGTTGATCGCCTTGTCAGGCTTTTGGAACGCCTTGCTACCCGACGCCTTTTTAAAGGATTTAGGCCGCTACAGGCTGCGCCGTCATGACAGTTTGCTGGTAGAAAAAGGCCAGGCCCGTTTGATGCCTCACCGCGCGCACTGGCAGTCTTTGGACTACAACGCCTTGCATGGAGGTCTTGAGAGAATGTTCGAGCCCATTGACCCTGCCTTGAGTGGGGCTCAAGTTTGGCAACAGTTGATACTTGGGCTGGGGTCCTTGTGGGATCAACTCCAAGGCGCGCAAACTTGGTACACCGAGGCCCATCAATTTCGCATCAACACGGTCGATGGCATAGGACGCCCCACGCCTGAAGGGGCGCACCGAGACGGTGTGGATTATGTGGCGGTGATTTTGGTGTCCAGAGAAAACATCAAAGGTGGAGAAACAAGGATTTTTGAACTCACGGGCAACGAAGGTTTGCGGTTCACGCTGGTGGAGCCTTGGTCGATGTTGTTGCTAGACGATCGGCGCATTGTTCACGAGACCACGCCCATTCAAGGCGAGGAGGGCGTGGGCCACAGAGATACTTTGGTGTTGACGTACCGCTCGGGTGGGTTTCAAGCGCCCATCAATGCGACCCTCAAACCGGCCATCAACATGGCCATCAACGAGAATTAAGCGATGGTGTCAAGGGTCTCGTTCTCAGCAGGCCTGCGAGTCAGCTGCACCAGGGCGTCTGAACTCAAATGCGCCATGCTCTTTTTGAGCAGTTGGTAGGTGTCCATCTCAAACTCCCCACTGCCTTGGTGGAGAATGTCATCCAATTGAGCGTCGTCTTTGGCGCTACCCAAATAGCACCACTGGTCCACCACATGGATTTCTTCCCCCTCTTTGATCCCCACTGGACCTTTGTAGGGCCAAAGGCTGATTCGAAGGCGCGTCAAGGCGGTGGTCAATTTGAGGTTGTGTTTGAGGGGACTTTCTTTGCCCACACAAGCGCCGGCACAGACCTTGACTTGAAAGCCAAAGCATGGAGCGCCAGGGCTTAGTTTTTCCAGGCCCAACAGGCCTTCGCAAAGAAGACTTTTTTTCGCGATGCTTGCCATGGCCGTTGTAGCGGCCCTTTTGCTTGAAAATAAACCATACAAGTGCGTTTGCTGGCCTGCTTGCATGTCCTTGGCCGTGATGAGTTCAGGCCTTAGAAAGCCTTGTCGGTCTTCATGCAAGGTCCAAGCACAAAGCTCCTTTGTTCTTCTGAGCTTGATGTTCATCTGCGGCAATTGGGTCTTGATCAATCGGGACTCCAACAGCAAGGCGCCCAACTCGCCTGCTGTTTCAATCCACTCGATGCGTTTGACTTGAAGGGACAGTTTCATCTCTTTTCTGTGGCCCAGTGCACTTTGAAAATGGCTCAAGACGCGTTTTCTTAAATGTTTGCTTTTGCCAATGTACAAAGGCAAGTCGTTGTCTGCGTAGAACAAATAAACCCCGGGGCTGTCAGGGATGTCGTCAACCATCGCGCTGTCGATATGGGGTGGCAAACTGGCGTGGCCGAGTTGATCCGCAACTGCTTCGTTCAATTTCTCTTGACCGAACTTTTCTTGGCAGAGGGTCCAAAATTGGTAGAGCAAATGGGCGTCACCCATGGCTCGGTGGCGTTGGGTGACCTCAAGCCCATGGGTCTCAATCAGGGTGTCCAAGTTGTGGCGTTTTTGCTCAGGAAACAAATACCTGGACAACTTCACGGTACAGATGACTTTGGGCTTGAAGTCCAAGCCGACCCTTTTAAAGGCTGCCTTTAAAAAGCCATGATCAAAACGGGCGTTGTGTGCGATGAACAATTTACCCTGTAACTCTTCAAAAAGTTTTTTGGCCTCCTCTTCAAATGGCGAGCGATCCATCACCATGTCTGGCGTGATGCCCGTGAGGGTTTGAATGAAGCTTGGGATAGGACGTTCGGGATTGATCAGTTTCTCGTAGCCCATGACACCCTCAGATGACAGTGTGAGCACCGCGACTTCCGTGATCCGATCGTGATCAAAGTGGGACCCTGTGGTCTCGATGTCTACAAACGCCAGTGGCAAGTCGATCATGGGGGTATAGGTACAAGTTGCTGTGGAAGAGGTCAGGTCAAATGAAGTAAATGCTGCACTTGAAGTTTAACGCGAGCAAAGACCGCCCGTTCGTGAGACTTGCAAAGGATGGGTTTTTTGACGGGTATGCAGGGGAGCCTACCTTGGACAAGTCCACGTGGGTTGGGGACATGTCAGGAAAAAATGGGGTGGCTGCAAAGCCAGAGCCCTCGTCAAGAGAAGCTGTTTTCTTTACTGGTCCAATTTAGCGCCAGAGATCTTCACCTTTTGGGCGCCGAGTTCACGGTCGATTTTCATGAAGGCGCCAAATTGTTCGGGCGTGTCTCCTACCGCCTCAAACCCTAAGGTTTGTAGGTATTTGGCCTTGAATTCGGTGGTGTTGACAATCAGACTGATTTCTTTGGACAAGCGTTGGGTGATGTCGTTGGGTGTGGCCTTGGGGGCCACAACGCCAAAATAATAGGAGGCATCAAAATTGGGGTATCCAAGCTCAGCAAAGGTCGCGACCTTGGGGGCAGCGGGTTGGCGGGATTTGCCAGAGATGGCCAAGGCTTTGACTTTTCCTGATTCCAAGTAACTGGCGACCCCCCCGGTCACGGAGAACATGGCGTCGATTCTGCCAGCCATCAATTCTTGAACCGCAGCGGGCAGTCCCTTGAAAGCAATGTGCTCCATTTGCAGGCCGTGTGTGTTGTTGAACCAAGCTGAGGCCAGATGGTTCACTCCACCTGCACCAATGGAGGCGTAGTTGAACTTACCCGGATGGGCCTTCACTTGGTCAATGAATTCGTTGACCGTGTTGGCTGGAAAATCCGCTCTTGTGACCAGCATCAAGTGTCCGATGGCCAATTTACCGATGGGTGCAAAGTCTTTGGCTGGGTCATAGGGAATTTTGGGATACAGACTTTGGTTCAAGCTGAAGGCGCCGTCAGAGGCGACCAAAAGGGTGTAGCCATCGCCCGTACTTTTGGCCACAAAGTCAGCTCCGATGATTTCATTGGCCCCGGGCTTGTTGTCCACGACCACCGCTTGTGTCAAGGCGTCCCCCAACTTTTGAGCGATGGCTCTGACCATCACATCTGCTGGCCCCCCAGCTGCAAAGGGAATCACGATTTTGACGGGCTTGCTTGGGTAGTTTTGAGCCCAGCTCAAGGGTTGCAAAAGCGTCAGGACGATGCCAAGCGTTAAGGTGGAGCTTTTGATCCAAGGGGCGGAGGTGAGGTCTTGCATGGAGAGTTATCGCCTTGAGGTGTGTGTTTTGACGCTATCGCTATCTTAGGCCCCGCTTTTCGCAAGTCTATTAGGGAAACGACGAGGCCGCTTGTCTTGCAGAGCGCTCCACAGGCTTTTAAAATGATGTTTAGAAGACACAAACCTTTCAAATTCATGGGGCTTGTATAGGGTTTTCCATAGGGTAGACATTAAAATCGTTGATGAACTGGGTCAGCTTACTTTCAGTTTGTTCACAAAATCAATACGGAGTTTTCTTCTATGTCTTTCCAAAAAACAATTCTTGCCCTGACGATGACAGCCGCCTTCGGTGCAATGGCTCAAACGGCCCCTGCAGCGCCTGAGTCATCATTGACTTACAACTTGGGTGTGTTCAGCGAGTACCGTTACCGTGGTATTGCACAAACGGCCAAGAAGCCTGCTTTGCAAGGTGGATTTGATTATGCAGACAAGAGCGGTGCTTATGTTGGTGCTTGGGCGTCCAACATCAACTGGATCAACGACTCTGATCCAAAGGGCAAAGCCAAAGGACCTGTCGAGATTGACGTCTACGGTGGCTACAAAGGCAATTTGAGCGACTCTATTGCTTATGATGTAGGTGGCCTTCAATATTGGTACGCTGGCAACACACTCAGCACCGTTCCTGGTGCAGTGAATGCCAATACGTTTGAAATCTATTTGGCTTTGAGTTCTGGTCCCTTTGCAGCCAAGGTGTCCAACAGCACTGGAAATTTATTTGGTTATGCCAACAGCAAAAACAGCCGTTATATTGATTTGAGCTACACCCTTGATTTGGGCGACGGCTTGACCGTGGTTCCCCATTTGGGCGACCAATTTGTGGCCAACAACGCGGCCAGCTACAGCGACTACTCTTTGACAGTGAGCAAAGATTTTGATGGCACCGTCCTTAGCGCAACCGCTTTGAACACCAACTACAAAAGCCGTCATGGTGATTACGTTCTGCCAGGAACAGGCGGCAAAGAGTTGTCAGGCGCTGCATTGGTATTGGGCTTGAAAAAGAACTTCTGATCTCCACCCAGCCCCTTTGGGCTGGAGGTGTTGTGCTGATGGTGCAAAGATGCACCAAAGCCGTCTCCAATGAACTGCAAACGAGGGACCAAGGCTGTCATACCGCCTTGACTCCGTTTGCTTTTTTTTGTTACAGAAAGATGTGCCTCAGGTCTTCATGGCCAAGCAATTGAAAGGCTTTGAAGTCAAAACCCTGTTGAGTTGAGGCTTGAGCAACTCCATCGCGATTGAGCAGGGAACAGTTCAGGATCTTTTCATGGTGTGATCAGAGCTTTTAGCATCTAGACAGACAAGGAGTCCTTGGTTTCAAGTACATGCGTTGGTGGTAAAAATTTATCGCACAAGTTGTAGTGATGAATGCTTGGATAAAAGCTCATCAAGCGAACTTTTCTAAAAATCAAACTGCCATGAAAATACTCATACCCACACCTCAAACCTGTGCTCGATGACTCAGAATGCAAGACATAGTGACATGTTTTGCAACTCTCTTGGTTCATGGTGTTGTTGTTCATACATTCCAAACGGATGGCTGAGTTCTTAAGTGGCCCAGGGTGTGACGTGAGGCACTTCGCAGGGACCTTCGACTGAAATGGAGCCAAAATCTGCTGGCCCCACAATCTCCAAGTATTCCATGTCTTCAGAATAATCAAATAGGTAATGTACTAGGCCCGGCCTTTGGTGCACGCAGTCTCCTGTGTTGACCAAAGTGACTTTGTCGTCGTACATGAACCTTGCCCAACCTTTGAGCATGTAGACAATTTGAAATTCAGCCACATGGTAATGCCAACCTGTTCCGTTTTCTGGGGGTTTGTTGGCCTTGGCGATATGAGCAATGACCCGCCCCTTGGTGGCTGTTGAGACGCCTAGATCTTTGTAGAGAAAGAAGTCTCTCAAGCCTCCAGGTAGAAATTGTGTCTCCTGCCCCTTCACGTGCGAGAAAAGGGTATCGCTTTGAAATTCAAGCTTGCTTGTCATGTTAAAACTCCACTTCAAGTTCATCAATGTCATCGGGCTCGTTTTGAGCGTCGGCCATCCACTCTTTCATCCAGGGCATGGAGAGGATGTGTTTTGAGTACTTCTCAAAAAGTGGGTCCAGGGCAATGCCATAGGTCACAAACCTGGTGACCACAGGTGCGTACATGGCATCGGCCATGCAGGGCAATTTACCAAATAGAAAAGGCCCCTTGTAGGTATGTAGACAATGTTCCCAAATTTCTAAAATTCTGTCGATGTCCAATTGGGCCTTGGACCATATTTGGGTCATTGGGATGCGAGCTTTGATGTTCATGGGCAAGGACGAACGCAGCGCTGAAAAGCCTGAATGCATCTCCCCGCAGATGGAACGGCAATGGGCTCGATGCACTGTATTGGTGGGTAAAAGGTTCTTTTTTGGTGCAATCTCATTCAAGTATTCACCAATGGCAAGCGTATCCCAAACCTTGATTTGGTTGTGAAGAAGGCAAGGAACCAAAATGGAAGGTGACAAAAGAAGCAATTCGGCCCGGCCATCAGCGGTGTCTGTCGGCACTTTGACCTCTTCAAAATCAAGACCTGACATCTTGGCCATCAGCCAACCACGCAGGGACCATGAAGAGTAATTCTTGCTGCTGATTGTCAAAGTTGTTTTAGCCATGTCTCCAAACCTGGTGTAACTGGCTTCCAATAGGCAATAAATATGCCACCATGGCACAAGATTTGCGACTGATCCAGCAATCGTTCACGATTTGCACATCAAACAAAGGATCATCGTGATGTATCAAAATTACCAGATCTTTGCCAACGCCAACGATTCTTACCGTTACATGGCGAAAACGCTCAATGGCTATGTTTCTGAGATCTTCAAAGACCTCGAGTCGCCCGCACTTCATCGTTTTCAGGCTTACCAAGAACAAATTGATTTGATGGGTTTGACCCACCAAAGACCTGCTTTTGCGATAGAGCCTGTCAGCGACACTTTGGGTCAGAGTTTTGAGGTGATGGAAGAATTGGTTCATCAAACTGCCTTTTGTCGTTTGGTGAAATTCAAAAAGAACACCTCGGCTCAGTTGCCCAAGGTGTTGCTCGTAGCGCCCATGTCTGGCCACTTTGCAACCCTTCTTCGGGGCACCCTGCAAGTCATGGTCCAAGACCATGAGGTCTACATCACCGATTGGCTCAACATCCGTGATGTTCCTAAGTCGATGGGTGAGTTTGATTTTGATGCTTACATCGATGAAATCATCCTTGCATTGAAATTTCTGGGACCCCCCACCCATTTGATGGGCATTTGTCAGCCCACGGTCGCTTGTTTGGTGGCCACCAGTTTGTTGGCCGAGGATCAAGACGCGTGCGTTCCGGCTTCTCTGACTTTGATGGCCGGTCCTGTTGATACCCGGATCAACCCAACCGCAGTGAACGATTTGGCCCAATCAAAGCCCTATGCTTGGTTTGAAAAAAATCTCATCCATGTCGTGCCTGGTCAGTTTGCCGGCGCTGGCCGGCGTGTCTATCCTGGCTTTATCCAGTTGAGTGCTTTTATGAACATGAACCTAGATCGACATCAACAGTCTTTCAAGGATTTGTTCAAATTGCGGGATGAAGGCCTGCATGAAAAAGCCGACCAGGTTCGTGACTTTTACAAAGAATACTTTGCCATCATGGACCTCTCTGGCCCCTTTTATTTGGAGACCATTGACAAAGTGTTTCAAACCCATCAGTTGCCCAAAGGGGAGTTGACTTACAAAGGTAGGTTGGTCAAGCCCCAAGCCATCAAGAAAACATTTCTCACCACCGTTGAAGGTGACAGAGACGATATTTGTGGCGTTGGCCAAACCTTGGCTGCACATGACTTATGCACAAGCCTGCCCCTCTACATGAAAACACATCACTTGCAAGCTGGTGTGGGCCACTACGGCGTCTTCAGTGGTCGGAAATGGGCAGGACAAATTTACCCTGTTGTTCGATCGGTGATTCAAAGCACGCATCGCTAATCGGCGACTGCCGTTGGTTGAACCATCAACAGCCAGGCTTTTTTGCAAATGAGGTCAGTTGAATTTTTTACAGTCGACTTTTTGCTGTCAGTCCATCGACAGCTTTCCTCACACCCTTGCATGAGAATTTGGGGGCATTCGGGTTTCCTCTAGGGTTTACTCCATTTACGCCTGAGTGCCCAGTGGTTACATTACTTTCTACATTCATGCAAATGGATGCCTTTTGAACGCGAGCTGATTCAGTTTGTGCACATCAATTTTTTTAAAATCCAAGCAGGCCGCTGGCTGATGGATTTTTAGGTAATTTCAAGAATTGAATTTACCGGGCATGAATTTCAATGAAGACCATCAAAAGAGTTTTTTTTTGCAGCATCCTGTTCTTGTTGAGCTCGGGTGCCTTGTTTTGTGAGTTGTCCAAGGCTCAAACTTACCCCTCCAAGACCATCAAAATCATTGTCAGCACCGCTGCAGGCGGTGCACCGGATGTGATTGCAAGGCGCATTGCAGACAAACTCAAAAATATTTTGCATCAAAGCGTCGTGGTGGAGAACAAACCTGGGGCGACCGGCAACATTTCTGCCGTCATGGTTGCCAATTCAGCGGCAGATGGATACACCCTCCTTTATTACGACAGCCCCATTTGGGCCATCAATCCTCATTTGTATCAAAAGCTGCCTTACGATCCGTTCAAGGACCTGATGCCAGTGGCTCAAACCCATTTGGCACCTCTCTTTTTGGTCGTGCCAACTGCACTTCAAATCAACACGGTGGCGCAATTGATTGAATATGCGCGAAAAAATCCTGGCAAGGTTTCTTACGCATCGGCGGGGATTGGTTCTTCGCACCATTTAACCGCTGAACAATTTCGCTCTTTGGCCAACATCAACATCGTACACGTTCCTTACAAAGGGGGGGCGCCTGCTTCAGTGGCCTTGTCCGCCGGCGAGGTGGAGATGGGTTTCTTGAGTTACCCCTTGGCGGTGGCTGGTGTGCAATCGGGTAAAACCAAAATTTTGGGCATTGGCACCGCGCAACGCGCACCTTCATTTCCAGATATCCCCTCCATCGCTGAAAGTGGTTTACCTGGATTTGATATCTACACCACCCTTGGCTTTTTGGCCCCTGCAGGCACGCCTGCGGATGTGGTCTTTAAATTGAGTGAAGCTATTTCAGTGGCCATCCATGAGCCAGATATGAAAGAGCTGGTGACCTCCTACGGCATCAGTTTGGCTCCCAAAATATCACCCGCACAGTTTGGCGCAGTGATGCGAGCTGAGTTCGAGAAGTTCGGTCAGATTGTGAAATCTTCTGGCGCAAGAATGGACTGAATTTAGATTTTGACACGAATGAAGATGAATGACCATGGACTATAAATACGACGACCTTAGGCAGTGGCTTGACATTGTCCAAGACATGGGTGAATTGGCTCACCCCCTGGGCGCTGATTGGAATCTAGAGATTGGAGCCATTTCCGAGATCGATTACAAAAAGCGTGGTCCTGCACTTTTGTTCGATGAAATCAAAGGGTATCCCAAAGGTTTTAGGGTGTTGACCTCTTCGACCAACAGTGCCAAGCGCTTGGG
>JBAXNB010000101.1:0-8892 GCA_037134015.1 Betaproteobacteria bacterium
GTGCCCTTTCACTCTGCAGAGGGCTACCTTGCCAAACTCCTCAAGCGTGGGGAGTCGGTGGCCATTTGCGAACAAGTGGGAGAAATCACGGGCAAAGGTCCGGTTGATCGAAAAGTCGTTCGGGTCTTGACGCCTGGGACCTTGACGGACACTGAACTCCTGGCCGATAAAACAGAGTCTTATCTGTTGTCCGTCTTTGCCACTGAACGCGCCGCCTCAGAACAAGGCTGTGGCTTGGCTTGGATGAGCCTCACACAAAACTTTATCTACCTCACACAATGCGCCAGCGCTGATCTCAACGAATGGGTCAACCGCATCTCTCCAAGCGAAGTGATTTGCTCACAGACTCTGCCGGCGGCTTTGAAGGCAAGAATCACCGGTTCGCATGTTTTGACACAGCGCACAGAATGGCAATTTGAGCCAGACTTGGGCCTTAGAAAACTCCAAGAGCAACTGCAAACCCATTCGCTTGAGGCTTGGCACGCCCAGCACTTGACTGCAGCCCATGCCGCTGCCAGTGCCTTGCTCAGTTACGCCGAACACACCCAAGGGCAAAGCCTCACCCACATCCAATCCTTGCAAGTGATCTTGCAAGATGATTTGATCGATCTGCCGCCCAGCACGCGAAGAAATCTTGAATTGACCCAAACCCTCAAAGGAGAAGACTCACCCACCTTGTTCTCTTTGCTGGACACCTGCCAAAGCTCCATGGGATCCAGAGAACTCAAACGCTGGATGCTGGAACTCACCAGGTCCAGGGACACACCACGCCATCGCCTTCAAGCCATCGATGTTTTGATGCAAGGTCAAGCACCGTCTCATTTTGTTCACTTGAGAGAACACTTCAAAGGCATGGCCGATGTGCAACGCATCAGCGCTCGCATTGCATTAAGACAAGTCAAGCCCCGAGAGTTGATCGCTTTGACCCGCTCACTCCAAAGGGCACAAGTGCTCAAAGAGCAACTGCAAACACTCCCGCCCACACCTTTGTTGACCCAACTCCAAACTGAGCTTGAAATCGATTCAGCTTGGTCTGAACTGATTGGCCAAGCCATTGCCCCAGAGCCGTCCGTCTTGGTTCGAGACGGAGGCGTCATTGCAGACGGTTACGACAAAGACCTGGATGAATTAAGAGACATTCAAAACAATTGTGATGCCTTTCTCTTGAACCTTGAAACCCAAGAACGCACTCGAACTGGCATTCACAATTTAAGGGTGCAATTCAACAAGGTCCATGGGTTTTTTATTGAAATCACTCAAGGACAACTGGACCGCATTCCTGACAATTACAGAAGAAGACAGACGCTTAAAAATGCAGAGCGCTTCATCACCCCTGAGCTCAAAGAGTTTGAAGACAAGGCCTTGTCCGCTCAAGAAAGGGGGCTGGCAAGAGAGAAGTGGCTTTATGAGCAACTGCTCAACACCTTACAAGAAACGGTGCCTTTGCTGGCCACCATGGCCAAAGCGCTGGCCCAACTTGACTGTCTATTGACTTTGTGTGAACGAGCTCAAACTTTGGGTTGGTGCGCGCCTTCCTTTGTCAATCACCCGTGCATCGAAATTGTCAAAGGCAGACACCCCGTGGTTGAGGCACGCTTGCAAGAAAGCGCCAACAAGGCCTTCATCGCCAACAACACCGCCATGAGCAGCAAGCAGCGCTTGCACATCATCACAGGACCCAACATGGGGGGCAAGTCCACTTACATGCGACAAGTTGCATTGATTGCTCTCTTGGCATGCATGGGCAGTCACGTTCCGGCCGACGCTTGCACACTGGGTCCCATCGACGCCATCTACACACGAATTGGTGCTGCCGATGACCTGGCCAATGCGCAATCGACTTTCATGATGGAGATGACCGAGGCAGCCTTCATCTTGCACAACGCCAGCGCCCACAGCTTGGTCTTGATGGATGAAATAGGAAGAGGCACCTCCACCTTTGACGGCTTGTCCTTGGCCTCGGCCATTGCCGCCCAGTTGCACAACAAGTGTCAGTCCTTCACCCTGTTTGCCACCCATTATTTTGAGTTGACCGATTTTCCGAGCCACCACTTACAATCCATCAACATCCACTTGGGGGCAAGTGAGACGGGCTCCAACTTGGTCTTCTTGCATGAGATCGAACCCGGCCCAGCAAGCCAAAGCTATGGCATTCAAGTGGCCAAATTAGCAGGCATTCCACAAGCCGTTCTGAACCATGCCAAACAGGTCCTGGGGGCCCTTGAATCGCAAGCACAACTGCAGACACAACAAGTCGACCTCTTTAGTGTCTCTGCCGATCTTGAGCCGCGCAACATCACCGCACTTGAAAGTAAACTCCAAGAGATTGACCCTGATCAGCTCTCGCCCAAAGAGGCTCTGGATGCCTTGTACGCGCTCAAGAAATTGATCTGAATTTTCTTCAAAGAGCATTTCTTCGACCCGCTCAGTGCGACCACTGGACCCACTGGTAATGGGAGGTCAACAAGATCAGCAATCCAAACGCAATACGGTAGTACGCAAACACGATAAAGTCGTGTGTGGAGATGAACTTCAGCAACCACCTCACGCAAACCCAGGCGCTCAAAAAAGACACCACAAGACCTACCAAAAACAAGGGTGCATCATGCACACTCAAGAGCGCCCGCTCCTTGTACAGACTGTATGCGCCCGCGCCCAGCAGGGTGGGAATGGCCAAAAAAAACGAAAACTCGGTGGCCACTTGGCGACTCAAACCAAGCCACATGCCCCCAATGATCGTCGCCCCCGACCTAGACGTACCCGGCAACATGGCCAAGCACTGAATCAGTCCCACCCGCAAAGCGTCCAGGCCAGACATGGACTCCACATTCAGAATTCGAAAACGATCGTTGGGGTGCTCATCCAAGGCCTTGGGTCGACCCCAGCCTTCCACCCATAAAATAACAAAGCCCCCAAGAATGAAGGTGCTCGCTACCACCCAAGGAGTGAACAAGTGAGCCTTGATCCAATGACCGAAAAGCAGTCCCATGACGACCGCTGGTAAAAAGGCAATCAAGACATTGATCGTCAAGCGCTGAGCCGTTCTTGATTGCGGCAAGGCAAGAACCGTGGTTTGAATCTTCGCCCAAAAAACCAAAACCACTGCAAAAATAGCACCCGATTGAATCGCGATGTCAAAGACCTTGGCTCGTTCGTCGTCAAACTCAATCAAGGACCCCACCAAGACCAGATGTCCCGTTGAGGAAATGGGCAAAAATTCGGTCAAGCCCTCAACCAACCCCATCAGCACCGCTTTTAGCAAAAGTATCACGTCTATGTCCACGCTCAATCCCCGATTCAAAAGTCCTTAAGGTCGCTTGCCGTCACTCTAAGTGGCTCGCACCCAAAGTGTGCCAATTATCCTTTGCAAGAGAGGTCTTTGATGCATGATGACAAAAAAATATACATTTACCCGTCCATGATTGCAGTTATGCACCAAGACAGGCCTAAAATCGAACCATGATCTCCAAAGATACACCTACACCGCATGCTCACCCAAGCTCGCAAGAAGCCGCATCCAGTCATCCTTTAGAAAAGCCAAGTCATTTTTTACGTCAAATCATTGAGCAAGATTTGGCCAAGGGTGAGTACAGCACACGCAGGTGGGCGGGCTCCCCAGGCCCCAAATCACATCAAGATCAAGGCGCTTTAGATACGGCTGCCATTCGCACGCGCTTTCCTCCAGAACCCAACGGCTACTTGCACATTGGTCATGCCAAAAGCATTTGCATCAATTTTGGTCTTGCACAGGACTATCACGGCGTGTGTCACATGCGCTTTGATGACACCAATCCAGAAAAAGAAGACACCGAGTACGTTAACGCCATCTTGGATGCCGTCAAGTGGCTTGGCTTTGACTGGGACTTGCAAGTCAACGGCAAAACCGTCTCGCACTTGTATGAGGCCAGCTCCTATTTTGAATTCATGTACACGGCCGCAGTGGCCTTGATTGAGTCTGGCAAGGCGTATGTCGATGAACAAAGTCCTGAAGAGATGAGAGCAACACGCGGCGACTTCTCAACACCAGGCTCCAACAGTCCCTTTAGAGACCGAAGCCCGCATGACAACCTTGCGCGATTCAAAGCCATGAAGGATGGTCAATTGGCTGACGGCAGCGCCGTGCTCAGAGCCAAGATCGACATGGCCTCGCCCAATTTGAACATGCGCGATCCAGCGATTTATCGCATTCGCCGTGCGCATCACCATCGCACCGCAGACCTTTGGTGCATTTATCCGATGTACACCTTCGCGCACCCCATTGAGGATGCTCTGGAGCAAATCACCCACAGCTTTTGCACCCTCGAATTTGAAGACCAACGCCCCTTTTATGACTGGCTTTTGAACCAGCTCATTGCCTTGAACTTGTTGAGCGCGCCAGCGCCCAAGCAGTACGAGTTTGCTCGGCTGAATTTGACCCATGTGATCACCAGCAAAAGAAAATTGGCACAACTGGTGAACGAACACCATGTGAGCGGCTGGGACGACCCCAGAATGCCCACCATCGTCGGGCTTCGAAGAAGAGGCTATACACCTCAAAGCATCCTTACATTTGTGGAACGAATTGGCGTGACCAAGAGCGAGAGTTGGATCGATTACAGCACCCTTGAGGGATGCCTGCGTGAGGACTTGGAGTTGAAGGCCCCAAGGGCCATGGCGGTCTTGGAGCCCGTGCAGCTGAGCTTGACCAACTGGGGCGAGGTCATGGGCGACGTGCCCCACATAGGCGTGACGGCCCCCATGCACCCCAATCACCCAGAATGGGGTCAACGTGAGTTTTTATTCAGCCCTGAGCTGTGGATTGAAAAATCCGACTTCGTACCAACCCCACCCAAAGGCTTCTTTAGACTTTTTCCAGGCAACAAAGTAAGGCTTAAATACGGCTATGTGGTTGAGTGCGAAGGTTGTGTGACGAATGAACAAGGTGAAGTGACGCAAGTCTTGGCCAAAATCATTGCTGATACAAAAAGTGGCACACCGGGTGCCAACAGCATCAAAGTCAAAGGCGTGATCACTTGGGTAAGCCAAGTCGACGCTTTGAGCGCCGAGATCAGAATTTACAACCATCTCTTCAACGACCCGCAGCCTGATGCGGGAGGCAAAGACTTTCTCAAGGCCATCAATCCCGACAGCTTAAAAGTTACACATGGCAAACTCGAGCCCAGCTTGAAAGCGATCGAAGCTGGCAAGGGCTTTCAATTTGAGAGACATGGCTACTTTGTAAGCGACCTCAAAGACCACAGAGAACCCTCCCCCGTCTTCAATCGCATCACCGGTTTGAAAGACTCTTGGGCTCCAAGCGCTTGACGTCTCTTGAGCCTGCATCACTAGACTGAAAAAAGCTTTGTTGTGATTTTATTGACCAGGATCAAAGAACCCAGCTGAAGGCGAAAGTACATTGAACATCTGAGAAACTTAGGAAAGCTTCAGATGAAAAAACTCTCACCACTTCACTTCTGCCCCAATCTCCAAGCCCATGTGGAGATCAGCAACGGCTTTGATACTTGCATCACACAACATCAATGCTTTAGCGACGATCCATGCCCCTTGATGAAACAGTTTACTGAGCATCACGATGCACCAAAGCAGAAACTTACCACCCAACCCACAGTCAAGCCTAGCAAACACCAAACCTATTAATCAAGACCACCACTGGAGCCTTTAGCCATGGATCGGTGAAGTCGTTGACTTCATGGTGCAACTCACATCCATCGCGGCAGTGAAAAACAGAGCGCAAAAAACCTACCCGCCTATTTAGCGCCTTGGGTTTCCTCTAAGTTGGCTGACTCTTGGGCACGGATATCCGTGGTCAAAACCCGTCCGTCTTCAAGCGTCATTCGCTTCAAGGCTCCCCCCTTCTTACCATTGCGAAGTGGACTGAACGCCACCACCACTTTATCGCCCACCTTGGCAGAGTTTCGAGTCCAGTTGCTCACCCGAGTCAAATTTCCAGGACTGGTCATCTCCATCAACCAAACCGAGGCTTCCTCACCCTTGATGGAGCCAGAAATAAAAACGGCCACATGAGGATTGGTCCACTGAACCTCTTTGATCACCCCTGTGATGGTGACGCTTTGGGCATGATCAAACATGGTTGTTGAGTGATGTGCTTGAGCCACAGGCAAGCCACCAAAGCTCAACAGGATGGAGAGTGCGAGTGCTGCAGATGTATTGTGTTGTTTCATTTTCTGTTCCTTAACGATTATTGAGGAGGAGTTCTATTGCCACCGATGTCCATGGGAATAGGCTCATAAATATCAAAACCCTTGGCGTCTTTTGCAGGCCTAAAACTGCCTTCTAGACAAACACCTTCGACGATATCAAATTTTTGAGCACGCTGCCTAAAAGAGATACGAGTGGTCTTCCAGGGTTTGGTCAACACATGCGGTGCAGTGATCACCAACTCATCGTGCAATTGGTCCTTGCCCACCAAACGAATTCTTTCGGTGATATGAATATCACCATTGTGGGGAACACCTGCTGCCTCACTGACAGCAAAAATAGCTTGTGGCAAGATGGCCACCGTGTCCACCACCAAGGTGTCTCCTTCCCAGTGACCGATAGAATGGCCATGGAAGGTGGGATCTGGATCCACCGGGTGCTTTCTTCCATCGGTATAAATTCGACGCAATCTGTTGCCATCGGATTCACCCAGCATGGTCACGCGACCTGGCGTGAACAACACTTCCATGGAGTTATGAGAAATGAGCATCCAAGCAGGCATGCCCTCGGGTAAGCAATTGACAAACAAAGGAGTCGGTCGACCGGCCTTTTCCTCTGCCAGTTGAAACTTGATGATGTCGGCAATTTCAGGCTTCCAAGGCGGCATGTTGGTCTTGACTTGCTGATCTTGATCCGTGATCTTGGGGTTCCAAATCCCGCTCCAATCGGGTAACTTTGCCAAATCTTGCCAGTCTTTTGCTGAAGGAGTGACGTTAAAACCCGGCTTAGAACCCACTTGCGAGTAACTCAGTGATGAACTGATCAGTACCGCACCGGTTAAAACGGCTCTCAAAGCTTGATGAACCATGCCCATATTGAACACCTCTATTTTTAATTTGCTAAAACTGGCTCGATGGTGAACCCGATCCAGCGACCACACAAAACAACACCCAACCATACTGTCAAAGAGATCAAGCCCGCCAGCCTAGCTGAGTTTGGGATTTGAGACTGCTGTGACCAGCGGTGATGATCTTGGCTGATCAGGCGCTGAAAAACCAACATGTTGATGCCCGCCAAAACCAAAAGAAACATCTTTGCTTGAAAAAACGCATTTGCAGAATAATTGACTGCATTTGAGATGAACAAAGCTACGCCAGTGATGAGCGCAAAGAAAAAGGCAACCCAAGTGAACGGAAGAAGTTCAGTCGACACCTTGCTGAAATTACTGCGTCTAAAGGTCAAGCCCAGTAAATGCAGATCCACCATGGCGATTGAGCCAAAAACAATCACATCGGACAAGACATGCAGGGACTCGATCATGGGGAAAAGATAGTCGTTTTCACGAACAGCAAACCCAAAATCAGAGTCGTTGAGCAGTTTAAAAATGTCGTTCAAGTCGTTCATGGTGTTCACTCAGAGATAAGCGATCCAGCGACCGGCAAAGACAATACCAACCCATATCAAAATCGACGCAGCGGCCAAGAGCTTTGTGCCCAAGGAAATCTCAACACTTGTGTTGGGAAAATCAGTCGTTGAAAATGCGGTGTGATTGAGATAGCGATAGATGCCTAAAACCAAGAGCAACAAAATCATTTTCAATTGAAACGCATCATTGGCCAAAGATCTAGCGGGCTCAGCAATGATCAAAAAAGTACCGGTGATCAACAAAACGGGTAGGCTGATGATCGCGTTGTAGTTAAAACCATTCAAAAAGAGACTGTCACTGAGTTTGTTGCCAATGAGCCTGAAATTGAACACGAGCATCGCAATGAGAAGGACCGAGATCGCCAAGATATGAAGACTTTGCAAAAAAGCAATCAAGTCGGAATTGTTCTGAATCGCTTGACTCAGTTCCGTGTCTTGAAGAGACTCGCAAAATGCTAGAAGGGCTGCTGATCTCAAGGGGTGTATTGGGGCTAGTAGATAGAATATTTATTCTAAGACCTCTGGGTCTGAACACGAGGGCAGCACAGTCGGTGTATACCCTTATCGTGGATGACACGCTTTTGACTTGAAGGGCAAAAGACCCAAGCATGAACGGATATGAAGAACAATCAATATTAAAATCCATCCTCTTTACCAAGCCCTAAGCCTAAGCCAAAGCCATCCATCACATGCCATCTACTCCGTCCCATCCACTCATCCCCGCTCTTGAAGTTTTAAAACTTTACAGAAAGCATGATTTCACGCTTTTTGACGCTTTATGCAGCCGTCTTGAAAAAGATCCCCAACGTTTGTTTTGTATTTACGCGGGCCAAACTTACACTTGGCAGCAATTTCATGACGATGTCAACAAAGCCGTCTTGCTGTTTCAAAGACAAGGCATCCAAAAGGGAGACCGCTTTGGCGTCATGGCTAGAAATCAATACGCCCATGCAGTCCTTCTTTTTGCCCTGTCCAAGCTTTCCGCCATCATGGTTCCCATCAATCCAGACTTTTCTGTGGGGGAAGCGAGTTATGTGCTCCAACATGCCGATTTGTTTGGCCTGGCCCTTGATGAACACGGTCTTGACCACGCCCTGATGGCGCTCAAAGAAAAGAAGCTGAATCCTTGGCTCATCTCACTCGTACAAACCGACAAAGAACTCCCCCAAGAAATCCCTCAATTCAAGGATCTTTTGGATGGCATCACACTAGAATCGGGCTTGGTGCAAGAGGCCTTGGCAGACGACACTTGCATCATCATTTACACATCAGGCACCACCGGGTTTCCCAAAGGCGTGATGCACAGCC
>JBAXNB010000102.1:0-8863 GCA_037134015.1 Betaproteobacteria bacterium
TGGTAGGCGATATTGGATTCGAACCAACGACCTCTTCCATGTCAAGGAAGCGCTCTAACCAACTGAGCTAATCGCCTGTTTAAAGATGAAATCGCGTAGCGATTTGCAAGAACAACATTATATCCCAGTTACAAAAAGCTTTGTCATCTTCCTTAAAAGCACAACACCACAAATTCATATTTTAGTTAAAACCCTCTTAAATTCACCCTTTGCGTGCCCACGAACAACATAGTGGACCTTTAAAGATCTGTTCCTATCTCCTCCTGACCGCTCTGACCCCTTTGATCTCTTGAACAGAAAGCAATACTTTTTCTAGCCTTAGAGCATCGTTGATTTCAACCGTAAAGGTCATCCAAGCAATTCCTTTGATAGATTGAGTCTGAACGCCAACCACATTCATACGCTCTTTTGCGAACACCTCAGAAACATCTCTGAGCAACCCTTGTCTATCGTTCGCCTCAAGAGCTACATCAACAGGGTAGTAGATGGGGTTTAGGGCTTGAGAGGACCCCCATGCCACGACAATCACTCGATCAGGCTCCTTGACCTCCAACTGTTTAAAGTTTGAGCAGTTTTGGCGATGGATGCTCACGCCCTTTCCACGGGTCACAAAACCTTTGATCAAATCTGGGGGAGCTGGCTTACAACACCTGGCCAACTGAGTCATCAATGAATCCAAACCAACGACCAATACAGCACCTTTTTTGCTGGACTCATTGACCTTGGATTTTTTACTCACCAAAGAAATATCGTCAACATTGGACAATTGCTCAGGCGGATGGATCCATTGTTCAATATTTCTCAGGGAAAACTCATCTTTCCCAACAACTTCAAAAAGATCTTGTGAAGACTTAAAACCCAGGCCCGAGGCCAACTCCTCTAGGTTCAAAGATGTTTTACCCTCGCGCTGCAAGATTCTCTCAACCAACTCTCTGCCTTTGTTGATGGTTTCTTGAGCGATTTGTGCATTGAACCAAGCCCGGACCTTGGATTTTGCCCTTGGGCTGGCCAAAAACCCCAAATCTGCGTTCAACCAATCTCTTGAAGGCCCACCCTCCTTGGCTACAACCACTTCGACGGTTTGTCCACTTTTAAGCACTGTGTTCAAGGGAACCAAAACGCCATCGACTTTCGCACCACGGCAGCGATGTCCTAAATTCGTATGTACTGCATAAGCAAAATCAACGGCAGTGCTCAGTTGAGGCAATTCCACAATCTCCGCGGCAGGTGACAACACATAAATCCGGTCGTCTAGGTTCTGCGCTTTTGCAAGTTGGGAGGCCTCTGGTGAGAGGCTGACAAGCTCTCGCTCCCAAGCGAGCAACTGCCTAAGAACCGCTATTTTGGCGTCGTAGGAGGAATTGGCGCTCACGCCTTCGTAGCCTTTGACGCCAGCTTCTTTGTAGGCCCAATGCGCAGCGACCCCAAACTCTGCATGTTCATGCATCGCGTGCGTACGTATTTGAATCTCTATGGGGCGGCCTGACTCGTCTCGCACCACAGTATGCAAAGATCGATAACCGTTGGTTTTAGGTTTTGCAATGTAGTCGTCAAACTCTTGCTCCATGGGCTCAAAGTGGTGATGCACCCAACTCAAAGCCGCATAACAGTCGCTCACCGCAGGCACCACAATGCGAAGAGCGCGGATATCAAAAATTCGATCAAAGCCAAGCGACTTGCCTCTCATTTTTTTAACTATGCTGTAAATATGCTTGGGCCGACCTTCAACCACGGCTTGGATACCTTGGCGCTTTAACTCCTCAAAAATTTGAGCCTTCAAGCGCTCAAGGTACGACTCTCTTTCAACCCTTTTCTCGTCCAACAACTTGGCCACATCATGGTAAGTCGCAGGCTCCAAAAAACGAAAGGACAAATCCTCGAGCTCCCATTTAATTTGCCAAATTCCCAGTCGATTGGCCAAGGGTGCAAACACCTGCAAGGTCTCCTGCGCCAAGTCCGTTGGACACGTTTTGGTGGTGGAGGCACAGTACCTTAGGGTTTGCAGCCTAGAAGACAGCCTCAGCAAAACAACCCTCAAGTCTTTTGAAAAAGCCATGAGCATTCTTCGTACTGCCTCGGTTTGATTGATGGTCGAGTTCAAGGTGATCGAGGAAGAGGACTGCGGGTTGCCCATGGCTTGTGCGCGGGCGACCTTTTGCAATTGCACCAATTTGGTCGTCTCCAAAGCCAAAACTGCGTAAGGCTCACCAAAGGCCTTGGAGATGACTTCCATAGGCTTGCTCAAATGCTCGCATGCATAGACCAAGTAAGAGGCAGCCTGCAGAGACACCGCACCGCCCAAGTGTGCAATCAATTCAGCCACCGATTGGGCGTGAGACCACGTGCTCTCGCCTGTAGATAAATACTCCCCAACCAGCAAAGGCTCAGCAAAGGCTTTGGCCCGCTCCAAGATCTCTTGCTCTTCTAAAGAGCCCCCTTCGGCTGGACTGTTTGAATCTTTCGAAATGGTTTTCATGATGACCCTCAGTCTAGCCCAACGACTCGATAAATTTCAAGGCAAGGGGCTGAGCCATCAAAAAAAGTCCACTCGCCCTCTTCAAAGCCCTGTACCCACCGATCTTCTTGGCTTAAGATCAGCATATCATTTCATCCATTGGGGGGGGTTATTCAATGAGTCAACTTTTACAGGGCAAAACCGCATTGGTCACCGGTTCAACGAGTGGCATTGGTCTTGGTATCGCCATTGGCCTGGCCAAGCAAGGCGCAAACATTCTCTTGAACGGCTTTGGAGACCACCATGTTGCCCAAACCCAAATTGAACAACTGGGCGTTCAAGCCCTCTACCACGGCGCAGACGTGAGCAAAGCCAAAGACATCGAAGATTTGTTTGGCTTTGCTGAATCAAATGACGCCAGCATCGACATATTGGTCAACAACGCAGGCATTCAATATGTGGCGAACATTGAGGATTTTCCTGTTGAGCGATGGGACTCGATCATTGCGATCAATTTGTCCAGCGCTTTTCACACCTCCAGACTTGCGTTGCCCTACATGAAGAAAAAAAACTGGGGACGCATCATCAATATCGCGTCCGCTCATGGGCTCGTCGCTTCTGCTCAAAAAGCCGCCTATGTGGCTGCCAAACACGGCATTGTTGGACTCACCAAGGTCACCGCCTTAGAGAACGCCACCTCTGGCATCACTTGCAATGCCATTTGTCCGGGCTGGGTGCTGACTCCCTTGGTTCAAAAACAACTCGATGACAAAGCCAAGGCCCAAGGCATCAGCAACGAGAAAGCCACCGAGCAACTCCTGAGCGAAAAAGAGCCTTCGTTACAGTTCACCACGCCACAGGAAATTGGAGAGTTGGCTGTCTTTCTGTGCTCGCCTGCGGCCAACAATGTTCGCGGCGTCGCTTGGGCCATGGATGGCGGATGGACGGCCCAATAAAGTCTTGCCCCATGGCCGCTTTCAAAGAAGAGGCCAACTGGCGCAATGGCCACGCATCGGTTGCTCGTCTTTAAGTCAACGGCCCTTTGTAGAGCAGAACCACCGCCCTTGCCTCAATGCTTTGCTCAAGTCCAACGGGCCCAAGTTTCTCAGCGGTCTTGGCTTTGACGTTCACGCGATCAACGGGTACAGATAAACACAAGGCAATTTGCTCACACATGGCTTTGATATGGGGCATGAGTTTTGGCGCTTGTGCAACCACGGTGCAGTCAACATTGATGACCGAGTAGTCATGGGTTTTGAGCAACTGTACAACTTTGGTCAATAAAATTTTAGAATCTGCTCCCTTGAAACGGGGGTCAGTGTCTGGGAAATGTTGCCCAATATCACCCAAAGCAGCGGCCCCTAAAAGAGCATCGGTGATGGCATGCAAAAGCACGTCTGCATCTGAGTGACCCAGCAGTCCTTTGACATGCGGGATGTCTACACCGCCTATGATCAAGGGCCGCGCATCCACCAAAGCATGCACATCAAAGCCCTCGCCCACTTTTAAATTCAAGACGTTCATGTGCTTGGCCTTTCCTTAGTTTGATCTGCACTGGCGAGAGATTTGGCGGCCAACCAAGCATCTGCCCATAAAAAATCATCGGCATACGTGACTTTGATGTTGAGTGCACTGGCTTGGACCAATTTTGGAGCAAAGCCTTGAGCCTCCATGGCTGAGGACTCATCGGTCATGAAACCAGGCGCGGCCTCGATCGCCTGGATCAAGGGCCCCAGTTTGAACATCTGAGGTGTTTGTGCCAACCACTTGTTTTGACGCTCCAAGGTCTGCTCGATCCTTCCCCCCAGACTTTGCTTCAAGGTGTCTGACAAAGGCCAGGCCAAAATACCCCCAACTTCATCATGCCTGCATTCGTCAATGAGTTTTTGAACCCAGTTTGATTGAACCAGACACCTGGCTGCATCGTGCACCAGCACCCAATCGTCCTCTTGAGCACCCCAATGCCTGATCGCTTTTAAACCCGCCAAGACAGATTCAGATCGGGTATCACCGCCAATTTTTTCAACGGAAAGACGCGCAAAGCTCTTAGAATGGGAGATGTGCTTTTCAAGCAGGTGTTCGATCTCATGATCTGTGGGTGAGACCACCAAAAGGCAGTGAACGATCTCCTCGATCTCAAGCATAGCCCCAAGCGTGTGCATGATCATGGGTAAACCACGGATCTCTTGGTATTGCTTGGCCTTGTTGCCACCGGCTCTAGAGCCTGATCCAGCGCAAGGGATGACGAGGAAAATTCTATTCACACCCTTATTATCTAACAGGTTTCTCACAAGCTTTTAAAATCTCTCGTCAATCGTTGAGACAAACCAACACAACTCCCACCAGAATTCGTTTTCTTGAAAGTCGCAATGCAACTCCCATCACTCGTCAAGGGCAAAAGATTCATTACCAAAAAAACCCATGGCTCCTCCGATGCGCTGTACATTGCCCAATTGGCACTCAGAGAAAAAGCCCGTGGACAACGCATTGCACTGGTCACGGAATTTGCCCTTGATGCGCAGCGCCTTTTGGAAGAAATTGTATTTTTTGCCCCCGATGTCCATTGCGTCTTGTTTCCTGATTGGGAAACCTTACCCTACGACACTTTCTCACCGCATCAAGATTTGATCAGCGAGAGACTCGCCACCTTGTGGCAGATCTCACAAGGGGAGGCTGATTTGATTTTGATCCCTGCTTCCACGGCCTTGTACAGAGTCGCCCCACCCGCCTTCTTGGCGGGTTATACCTTTCATTTCAAAGTCGCTCAACAGTTGGATGAGTCTCAACTGAAGTCACAACTGACCTTGGCGGGCTACCAGCACGTCAGTCAAGTCGTAAGCCCTGGCGAGTATGCTGTTCGCGGTGGCTTGATTGACCTCTTTCCCATGGGCTCCTTGGTGCCCTACCGTGTTGACTTGTTCGATCAGCAAATCGACTCCATCCGTACCTTTGACCCTGATTCCCAAAGAAGTCTGTACCCCGTTCCAGAAGTGCGTCTCTTGCCCGGCCGAGAGTTTCCAATGGACGACGCTTCTCGATCCAAGTTTAGAAGCCGCTGGCGAGAACTCCTAGAAGGAGACCCGACCCGAAGTCGGCTCTACAAGGACATTGGTCAATCCATTGCTACGGCCGGAATTGAGTATTACTTGCCCTTGTTTTTTGATGAAACTGCGACGGTTTTTGATTACTTGGGCGAGGATGCAATCGTTGTCACTCACGGCGAATTGGAAAACGCATTCCAGCACTTTTGGCTCGATACCCAAGAGAGATACCGTCTGAACCAGGGAGATCCTGAGCGACCAGTGCTACCCCCCCATGCACTGTTTTTGAGTGCAGAAGAGTTCTACACCCAATGCAACCATTATCCTCAACTGGCCATCAGACCAAGCTCGATTCTGAGCGCTAAAGAAGCCGAAGCTGCAAACCCTCATGAGCAAGCTTGGAGCGCATCTCTCACGGAGCTCAAAGTTGAACGCGGCCATGAAGATCCACTCCAGCGCCTAAAAAATCACGCCCTCACCAGTCAACAAAAAATTCTGATCCTTGCCGAAACCGAGGGTCGACGGCAAAGTCTTTTGGATTTTTTAAGGGCCAGCCAATTTGATCCGCCTATTTTTGAATCCCTTCAAGACTTCATCGACAGCGATTCTCGCTTGGGTATTTGCCTGGGATCTTTGTCCATAGGCTTCAGTGATCTTGAGCAAGACATTGACTACGTCACAGAGACCGAACTCTTTGCCACCAACAGCTTTTCTCGAAAGAGAAAAAAACAAGAACAAGTCAGTGACCTTGACTCCTTGATCAAAGACCTCTCTGAGTTGCAAATTGGGGATCCTGTTGTGCACAACTCTCACGGCATTGGCCGCTACAAGGGGCTCATCAATTTGGACTTGGGCCTGGGGGTTGATGAACTTGGCGCACCAGTGACACAAGAGTTCTTGCACCTGGTGTATGCGGACGACGCCGTCTTGTATGTGCCCGTGAGCCAACTGCACTTGGTCTCTCGCTACACCGGCGTGAGCGCAGAGGAGGCGCCTTTGCACCGCTTGGGTTCCGCGCAATGGGACAAAGCCAAAAAACGCGCCGCCGAACAAATCAGAGACGCAGCCGCAGAACTTCTCAACTTGTACGCCAGGCGAGCAGCTCAAGAAGGCTATGCCTTTAGGTTTTCTCCTGGCGACTATGAAACCTTTGCCAACGCATTTGGGTTTGAAGAAACCGCGGATCAAAAAGCAGCCATCCATGCGGTCATTCAAGACATGATCAGCCCCAAACCCATGGACAGACTCATCTGTGGAGATGTGGGCTTTGGCAAAACGGAAGTGGCCATCAGAGCCGCTTTCGTCGCTGTGACCGGCGGCAAACAGGTGGCCATCCTGGCTCCAACCACCCTCTTGGCAGAGCAGCATTTCCAGACCTTGGTGGATCGTTTTTCAAAATGGCCCGTCAAAATTGCAGAAATGTCTCGGTTCAAAACCACCAAAGAAATCAATCAAGCCATTGAAGGCATTGCAGCTGGCACCGTCGATATTGTGGTGGGCACCCACAAGTTGTTGAGTCAGAGTGTTCAATTCAAACAACTCGGCCTGATGATCATCGACGAAGAGCACCGCTTTGGTGTGCGCCACAAAGAGGCCATGAAAGCCATGCGCTCTGAGGTCGATGTCTTGACCTTGACCGCTACCCCCATTCCTAGAACACTGGGCATGGCACTTGAAGGCCTCAGAGACTTGAGTGTCATTGCCACCGCACCCCAACGACGTTTGGCCATCAAGACGTTTTTAAGACGAGAGGGTTCTGGTGTCATCCGAGAAGCCGTGCTCAGAGAAATCAAACGCGGCGGGCAATGCTATTTCCTCCACAACGAGGTGAGCACCATAGAAAACAGATTGCATCAATTGCGCGAGTTGCTGCCTGAGGCAAGAATAGAAATCGCTCACGGTCAAATGGGCGAGCGAGATCTAGAGCGGGTCATGCGAGACTTTGTGGCTCAACGCTTCAATGTGCTGCTGTGCTCGACCATCATCGAGACTGGCATCGATGTGCCAAGTGCCAACACGATTTTAATCAGTCGCTCTGATAAATTTGGTTTGGCTCAATTGCACCAACTGCGCGGGCGTGTAGGCCGCAGCCATCACCAAGCCTACGCCTACTTGTTGGTCCCTGATATCGAAGGACTGACCAAACAAGCAGGTCAACGCCTAGAGGCCATCCAACAAATGGAAGAGCTTGGATCAGGTTTTTACTTGGCCATGCACGACCTTGAGATCAGGGGCTCAGGAGAAATATTGGGCGAGAACCAAAGTGGCAACATGATGGAAGTGGGGTTTCAGTTGTACAACGAAATGCTTTCAGAGGCGGTCAGGGCCTTGAAAAACGGTGAAGAGCCTGACCTCTTGAGCCCTTTGCAAGCCACCACAGAGATCAATTTGCATTCGCCCGCCTTGCTGCCAAGCGACTATTGTGGGGATGTTCATTTGCGACTGTCCTTTTATAAAAAATTGGCCACGGCCAAAAACTTTGATCAAGTCGATCGATTGCAAGAAGAAATCGTCGACCGCTTTGGTAAACCCCCGGCCCAAGTTCAAACGCTCGTTGAAGTTCATCGTCTTCGCATCTTGGCCAAGTCCTTTGGTGTCGCCAAAGTCGATGCCTCCCCCTTGGTCACCCACATCACCTTCAAGCCCAATGCCCCCATTGAGGCCAGCAAGATCATCGAACTCGTGCAAAAAAATAAAAACATCCGACTCACAGGCAATGACAAAATCAGAATTGAGCGAAATTTACCCGAAGTCAAACAAAGAACCCAACTCATCCGAGATCTGTTGAACAACATCGGCAACACCAAACCTCTTTTAAAAACACCATGAGCGCATCCCATCTTTATGAACCAGGACTTGTGGTGCAAGGCTTTGAGCCCCCCGTGTACCTCAGCAACTACGCTTTGATCGCCTTTGACATGGACTCCACTTTGATCAACATCGAATGCATTGATGAATTGGCCAAGATGGCAGGCGTTGGTGAACAGGTCGCCAAAATAACCGAAGCCGCCATGCGAGGGGAGATCACAGACTTCAAAGACAGTCTACGAAGAAGAGTGGCTTTGTTAAAAGGCACTCACGAAAGCGCCTTGCAAAGTGTGCTGAAAGAGGTACTTGAACTCAACCCCGGGGCCAACAAATTGGTACGCACCTGTAAAGATCAAGGCCTCAGAGTTTTGTTGGTGAGCGGAGGCTTCACCTTCTTTGCCGACGCCGTTCAAGAGATGCTCGGTATCGATGACACCCGAAGCAATGTTTTAGAAATCAAAGACCATGTTTTGACGGGTCGGTTGATTGAGCAGTCTTGGGGCGACATCTGCGATGGGGAAGAAAAAAAGAACATGCTGCTGCAAACCTGCAAGCGTCT
>JBAXNB010000103.1:0-8828 GCA_037134015.1 Betaproteobacteria bacterium
GAACCCATGTTGCCTGGGGTTTGCCAAAGGCGTTTTGCCAAGCTATAATGGAGAGCTTGGCAACTTTTGACTCCAAAAAAGAGTTGTCATTTTCGGGATACCGCCCCCGTACTTGGCGAGGTGAGGTCCTTGCGTCAGCAACGACCGTTTAAGGAGTGTTCAAAATGGCACGTGTATGTGAAGTAACGGGCAAAGGCCCCATGGTTGGGAACAATGTCTCCCACGCCAACAACAAAACCAAGCGTAGATTTCTACCGAATTTACAATACCGTCGTTTCTGGGTTGAAACCGAGAACCGTTGGGTTCGTTTGCGCGTTTCCAGCGCAGCTCTTCGCTTAATCGACAAAAAAGGCATTGACACCGTGCTCGCTGATTTGCGCGCTCGCGGTCAAGCTTGATCCCTACCCATTGAAAGGACGACATCATGGCTTCTAAAGGCGGACGCGAGAAAATCAAACTCGAATCAACTGCAGGCACCGGACATTTTTACACCACCAGTAAAAATAAAAAGACCATGCCTGAAAAAATAACGATCATGAAATTTGATCCTAAAGCACGCAAACACGTGGAATACAAAGAGACCAAACTCAAGTGATCTCTCTTGTCCCCGCTGCAAGCTGGGGACCCTGTTTTGCGCTGAACCGAGTTCAGACAGTAAGTAAGCCTGCTCATGCAAACATGGTCAGGCTTTTTTCATGCAATGTCCCGTTCAATCACCAAAACCACGGACACCACCCAGGTCAATTGAATGGATCAAGCTCTAGCTGAGCGCAAGACGGCAGAGAATTCTCTCAATGCCAAAATACCACTTTGCTCAGCCTTGGTGCACCAAGTTTGAAGCTCCAAGGTCAATTGCTCAGAGGACAAGGACGTGGTTTGCCAAAGAGATCTCAACTCTTCTCTCATCTTGATCATGGTATCGATATTGGGCATGGCTTCTCTGGCGGCTTGCAAGGCTTGACGCGCTGAAAGTGGGATCTTCTCAACATCACGGTGGACCCATCTCTTGGCTGTTTTTTGAACAGAGTCATCAAGGTGTTTGTTCAAATTCTTCAACTCTTGCTGATAAACGCTTTTCAACTTCAAGGCGTAATTGGCCATGACCTCGTATCGGTTGGCAATCAAAGCCTCCAAAGTTTTGGCGTCCGCCACAGGTTTGATGTTGCCACGTGCAAGTTTGGGCGGAACTTTTTTAATCTTCGCCAACCCCACATAAGCCAAGGCCTGAATATAGACAAACCCAATATCAAACTCATAGGGCTTGATCGATAATTTGGCTGAGGTTGGATAGGTGTGGTGATTGTTGTGCAACTCCTCACCACCGATCAAAACACCCCATGGGACAATGTTGGTGCTGGCATCTGGCGCCTCAAAATTGCGATAGCCCCAGACATGACCAACACCATTGATGATGCCTGCAGCTGTGACGGGAATCCAAAGCATTTGAATGGCCCAAATGCTCAAGCCAACAGCCCCAAACAGCACCAAGTCCATGATCAGCATGATGGCCAGCCCATGCCAAGCAAAACGGCTGTACACATGGCGCTCTATCCAGTCATCGGGCGTGGCGTGTCCATATTTTGCAAGTGTTTCTTGATTTTTCGCCTCTGCGCGGTACAACTCCGCACCTCGCCAAAAAACCGTCTTCAGCCCGCGCGTTTGAGGACTGTGTGGATCCTCCTCGGTTTCGCATTTGGCATGGTGTTTTCTGTGAATGGCGGCCCAGGCTTTCGTTTGCATGCCCGTGGTCAACCACAACCAAGCTCTAAAAAAGTGGGCAACACCAGGATGCAAATCCAAAGACCTGTGTGCTTGATGTCGATGCAAGTAGATCGTGACCCCTGCAATCGTGATGTGCGTGAGCAGCAAAGTCACCAGCACGAGCGCCCAAGCGCTTAAATTCAAAAGTCCTTGGTCAGCCCAAGTCAACACCTCATAAAAGAGGGGGTTCGTCATCAGTGTCATAAAGTATGAATACCTAAAAATAATGTCACGCGAAATCCATTTTAACGCCGGCGAAGCTTTTTAGGTCAAAAAACGTCCCTATGTCCTTGAATGGACCAAGCGATTCAAGATCGTGGGCTGCCCGATCAACTACAGATCAAGACGCTCGCTCCCAAATGGCTGCAAAGAATCCATCGCAATGGTGTCGATGAGGCCAAAGCCTTAAATACCATCCATCGGCTGAACACAAGCCTTGGGCATTTTGAATTTTCAACTGCTCCAACATATCGGCGACGGGCAAGGCCTTGAAACCTGGATGGGCCAAAGAGAAGGCTTGCGCGATTTTTTCATTTTCCTCTTCCAACAGGCTGCAAGTGGCATAGACCAATCGACCGCCTACCTTGATCAATTTAGCCGCGCTCGTGAGAATGTCCTTTTGCTTGACCAACAACTGCTCAATGCCTTGAGGAGACTGCCTCCACTTGAGATCTGGGTTTCTTCGCAGCGTACCCAATCCCGAGCAAGGGGAATCGACCAAAACACGGTCGATTTTGCCACTCAGTCGCTTGACGCGTTCATCGCGCTCGTGAGCGATGACGGCCGGGTGTACATTGGAGAGTTGACTTCTTGCAAGCCTGGGCTTCAAGGCATCCAAACGGTGGGCCGAGGTATCAAAAGCATACAAACGCCCCGTGTTTCTCATGCCTGCTCCAATGGCCAGGGTTTTACCCCCAGCACCCGCACAAAAGTCCGCCACCATCTCACCGCGTTTGGCATCGAGCAGCAAAGCCAACAATTGTGAACCCTCATCTTGAACTTCGATCGATCCATTTTTAAAACACGTCAAGTCGCTCAAGCTGGGTTTACCGGAGATTCTTAAACCCCAAGGACTAAAAGGCGTGAACACCGCCTTGATACCATCAAGCTTTAACTGAGCTTGGACGTCCTCTCGCTTGGCCACAAAGGTGTTGACCCTTAAGTCCAAGGGTGCAGATGCGTTCATGGCATCGACCAAGTCCCAAAACTCTTCGCCCAATTGAGCTTTCAAAGGCTCCACCAGCCATTCAGGCAAATTGTGGCGATGGCGATCCAACAAGTCAGCTGTGTTGATTTTCAAACAGTCTTCTATCCACCGGATCTCGGGCTCGGTCAATGCGGCCTTCAAAAACTCAATGGGTCCCTCTTCTTTAGGAGAGTGTCTGTTTTTTTGTGCGGCTTCATTGGCTTTGTAGCGCTGCGCATCTTTGCTGGGATTTTTCTTCGGCACCTCTGAGGGTCTGAGACTCATTTTGGGAGCGCCTGTGGGGGACTGGTCCATCAAGTACTGAGCAAAACCCAGGATCGCCAATCGTCTCTCTTTAGGACCAGAGCCCGAGGGGGCAAAGTGATCGTAGCGCAGCTTAAAACGCAAAACGTTGTAAACCGTTTCTGCCAACAACGACCTCTCTCTTTGGCCTAGGGCGTAAGTTTTACGATGATCACGAAAGAATTTGGAAACAACGGCGTCGGCTGGGTGATCAAATTGGATCACCCCACGAACCAGGTCGCTACAAGCTTGGAGAAGTAATTTTGGATGCATATGGGTGTATTCTCTCACCCATGAGCGACCCAATGCCAAAACCCACTATTTTTATCGATCCTGGCACCTACCGACACTACAAGGGCGGACTCTACAAAGTCCTCTCCATGGCGCTTCACAGCGAGTCGTTGGAAACCATGGTGGTCTATGAGGCCTTGAAAAACGAGGGTGGCACATGGGTGCGACCCGCAGCGATGTTTTTAGAAAGCGTTGAAATTGATGGACAATCTGTTCAAAGGTTTGAAAGAATCCATGTCCCTTGAGTTTTTCAGAAAAACAACACCCTCCAAGTGACACTTGAACACGCCTTGAACCCCTGAAACTTTGTCTTTATCTCCAAGTCCCAACCGTCAGTTTCATCTCTCATGAAAAATATCGTTATCTTGATCTCCGGCGGGGGATCCAACATGAAAAGCATCGTCAAGCGGGCTCAAAAGGCACAATGGCTGGAACGCTTTCAGACCCAAATCGGCCTTGTGCTTTCCAACAACCCCTTGGCTCAGGGCCTTGAGTGGGCTCAACAGCAAGGCCTGCCAACCGCGGTGGTAGACCATCGACACTTTCATCAAGACGCCCATCCTCGCCGCGCTTTTGAAGAGGCCTTGATACAAAGGCTTGAACCCCACCAGCCCGAGCTGCTTGTTTTGGCCGGCTTCATGCGCATCTTGAGCCCGTTTTTTGTCTCCCATTACGCCAACAAGGTGATGAACATTCACCCCTCTTTGTTGCCCGCCTTTACAGGGCTGCATACGCACCAAAGAGCGATCCAAGCAGGCGTTAAGTTTTCAGGTGCAAGCGTGCATTGGGTCAGCGAGGAGCTTGATGCTGGGCACATCATTGACCAAGCACTGGTCCCGCTTTTACCCGATGACACGCCAAACAGTTTGGCCACTAGGGTGCTCACCCAAGAACACTTGCTTTACCCCAGAGTGATAGAGAACTGGCTCAAAACGCAAACAGCTTAATCGTTCAAGAGGGTTTGATCGATGAGTCTTGAGTTTTTAGGCAAATGTGCTGTCAAAAACTCCATTTGATCGGCCAAAATACGACGATTTCTCAAGATGAAATCCTCCCACAATGAGGGCACGTAAGGCGTGTACAAAAGTGGCATCCTGGCTTGCTCAGGCGTTCGACTGCTTTTTCGGTGGTTGCAAGAGCGACAAGCCGTGACCACATTCATCCAGGTATCGACCCCTTGTTGAGCAAAAGGAATGATGTGCTCTCGGGTCAACTCCAACTCAGAAAACAAGCCGCCACAATAAGCGCAAATGTTTCGATCTCGAGCAAACAGCTTGCCGTTGGTCAGCCCTGGTCTTAATGAAAAGGGGCTGATGTTGGGAACCCCTCTGGTGCCAATGATGCTGTTGACCGTGATGATGGATTGTTTTCCTGTGATCGCATTGTGTCCACCTCTAAATACAGCGATCTGGGCACCTGCCTCCCAACGAACATCGTTGGCCGCATAATGGATCACCGCTTGCTCTAGCGAAATCCATGACTGTGGCAGACCTTGTGCGGATAACTTCAAAACTTTCAATGAACGCCTCCCTTTGAGAAAACCCAAAATGACCACCTCACTGCAGTGCGGCCTTTGTCCAGAGTTCTTTTATCACACGAGGTGGCAAAATTCATGAAAAAAAGAGCTCTTGACCGGGACACACTCACTTTGCATAGACAATATACCTTCTTTTCATGACAAACATGAATCTTTGGACTTTTTGACATCAAACATGAAAATTTTCAGAGGATTTCAACACCCCAACTTGGCCAAGCATTGCGCATTGACCATAGGTAATTTTGATGGTGTCCACCGCGGACACCAAGCCATGCTGGCCTTGCTCAACTCAGAAGCCAGGCACAGAGGCGTGCCCAGTTGCGTGATGACCTTTGAACCCCACCCAAGAGAGTTCTTTGCCCAGCTTCAACACAACCCCTCCATTGCCCCCCCGAGGGTTGCCAACCTCAGGGACAAGCTCGATGAGCTCAACCGTTGTGGGGTTGATCAGTGCGTGGTCTTGCGCTTTGATGAACGTTTGGCCAATCAAAGCCCACAAGCCTTTATCCAAGATGTTTTGATCCACGGCCTAGGCGCCCAATACATCTTGGTTGGAGACGACTTTCGATTTGGCAAACAAAGGGTCGGCGACCACCACATGCTCACCCAAATCGGTCAACCCTTGGGCTTGGATGTGGGAAAAATGAACAGCTATCAAATCTCCTTGCCAAGAAGTCATGCTTTTGAATCAAGGCCCACGCCTGCTGATGCCAAGATGCCAGCGCAGCAAAACGACGCCCTTCGCGTCTCAAGCTCGGCTGTGCGCTTGGCTCTAAGCAAAGGACAAATGGACGAAGCCTCTCAATTGCTTGGGCGTCCCTATGCGATCTCCGGGCATGTGGTCTTTGGACGTCAATTGGGCAGAAGCCTCAATGCCAGAACCCTCAACATTCGCTTTAAAGCCAAAAGTGCGGCAACCCAAGGAATTTTTGTGGTTTTAGCGCATGGCTTGGCACCAACAGCTTTGCACGGCGTGGCCAATTTTGGCGTTCGCCCGACCTTGGACGCCAAAGATGTCAATGGCGGACAAATCTTGCTTGAAACACATTGCTTGGATTGGCCAAGAGGACTCTCAATGGAGGGCGGCTACGGTAAAATCGTCAAAATTGAATTGCTCCATAAACTCCACGACGAATTGAAATACGACAGTTTGGAGTCCTTGCAAAAGGGCATCCAAGAAGACTGCGATCTTGCACGCGAGTGGTTTCAAAGCCATCCGAGCACATAAAGAGCCACACTTGTCTCCATACGCAGCTCGCGAACTCTAGATTTTTTTGAACTCTACCCTTCTCTCATTTCCTCTTTCATGACTCAAAACACCGATTACAGAAAAACACTCAATTTGCCCGACACGCCATTTCCGATGCGAGGTGACTTGCCCAAGCGCGAGCCGGCTTGGGTTAAAAATTGGTCCGCTGAGGGAACCTATCAAAAACTTCGCTTGGCCAGACACGGTGCGCCTTTGTTTGTCTTGCACGATGGCCCGCCCTATGCCAATGGCAAACTGCACATCGGCCACGCTTTGAACAAAGTTCTTAAAGACATGATTGTCAAATCCAAGCAACTGGCTGGTTTTGACGCGCAATACATCCCTGGCTGGGATTGCCACGGTTTGCCCATTGAAAACGCCATCGAAAAATTGCACGGACGTCAACTCAGTCGAGACGACATGCAAAGCAAGAGTCGATCATATGCCAACGAGCAAATTGATCAGCAGCGTGAAGACTTCCAACGCTTAGGCGTACTAGGCGACTGGCAGCGTCCCTATAGAACCATGGATCCTGTCAACGAGGCGGGTCAACTCAGGGCCTTCAAACGGGTCATCGAAAACGGCTTTGTTTACCGAGGCTTGAAGCCTGTTTATTGGTGTTTTGATTGCGCATCTTCACTCGCAGAGTTTGAAATTGAGTACGCCGACAAAAAAAGTGACACCTTGGATGTGGCCTTCCTGTGCGCTCAACCTGAGAAACTTGCACAGGCCTTTGGACTGCCCAAGTTCAGCAAGCCTAGCTATGCCGTCATTTGGACCACCACCGCGTGGACCATCCCAGCCAACCAGGCTTTGAATTTAAACGCAGAGCTCGATTACGCCTTGATCGATACCGAAAAAGGCATCATGTTGGTGGCCAGTGATTTGGTTGAGAAATGCCTTGAACGCTGGGCTTTATCTGGAACAGTTTTGGCCACCACCAAAGGGCAAAGCCTGGCTGATCTTGAATTTGAACACCCTTTGGCTCAAGAGCATGAAGGCTTTAAGAGGCACGCGCCCATTTACCTGGCCGACTATGCCACAGCCAGCGAAGGCACTGGCATCGTGCACTCCGCACCGGCCTATGGGGTGGATGACTTTAACAGCTGTAAATCCCATGGCATGAGCTATGACGAGATCTTGAATCCCGTTCAAGCCAATGGTGTTTATGCGCTAGATTTCCCGCTCTTTGGTGGACAACATATTTGGAAAGCCATCCCAAGCATCTTGAACACCCTCAGGCAAGCGAATCGTCTGCTCGCAACGCACACCATCACCCACAGTTACCCTCATTGCTGGCGTCACAAAACGCCAGTGATTTACCGAGCAGCAGCTCAGTGGTTCATTCGCATGGACGAAGGTGAGGGAGTTTTTACAAAACACAAGTCCCCAAAAACTTTGCGAAACTTAGCCCTTGATGCTATTGAACAGACCATTTTTTATCCCTCCAATGGCAAAACTCGTCTTAGGGACATGATAGCCAATCGCCCCGATTGGTGCATCTCCAGGCAACGCAGTTGGGGTGTGCCTTTGCCCTTTTTTATCCACCAAGAGACCAACGAGCTGCATCCCAACACGCTTGAGATTTTGGATCAAGCTGCTGATGTGATCGAGGCGGGCGGCATTGAGGCGTGGAGTCGTTTGAGCAATGTAGATATTTTGGGCGCGGACGAAGGACCCCTCTACACCAAAAGCACCGACATCTTAGAAGTCTGGTTCGACTCTGGCTCTACCTTTGAACACGTGCTCAGAGGTTCACACGCTTTCGCCTATGACCGAGCACCCTTTCACGACAGCGGGCCCGAGGCCGACTTGTATTTAGAAGGACATGATCAACACCGTGGCTGGTTTCACAGCTCTTTGCTTTTGGGTTGCGCCTTGTACGGAAGAGCCCCTTACAAGGGCCTGCTCACACACGGCTTTGCCACGGATGGGCAAGGACGAAAGATGAGCAAATCTTTGGGAAATGTGGTCATTCCGCAGGAAGTGACCGACAAACTGGGTGCTGAAATTGTGCGCTTGTGGGTGGCCTCTACCGACTACTCTGGGGACCTCAACATCGATGACAAGATCTTGGCTCGAGTGGTCGATGCTTACCGACGCATTCGAAACACGCTGCGTTTTTTGATGGCCAACATCAGTGACTTTGATGTTCAAAGTGAGCGCGTTGACTTCCAAGACTTGCTTGAAATTGATCAATACGCCCTGCAGCGCTTGGCGCAATTGCAACGTGAAATCACAGGTAACTTTGACATGAGCAAAGGCATCTTTGAAGGCGGTCTATTTGGTCAATACGAGTTTCATCCAGTGGTCAGCAAGTTGCAGGTTTACTGCTCTGAGGATTTAGGGGCATTTTACCTTGACATCCTCAAGGACAGGTTGTACACCACCGCACAAAAATCTCATGCAAGGCTCAGTGCCCAAACCACGCTTTGGCACATCACCCAGTCTTTGTTGCGCTTGATGTCACCCTTTTTAAGCTTTACCGCAGAAGAGGCTTG
>JBAXNB010000104.1:0-8766 GCA_037134015.1 Betaproteobacteria bacterium
TACGACCAGGTAGTGAGCCCAGGTTTGAAACCATGAGTCGTGTTTGTGCCGCGTTGGGGGTAAGACTTGTGGCATAGCCAAACCAATCGAACGCTTGATATTACTGTGGAAAGCCTTGACGCCGCTGATGGTGAATTCGTTTTCTTACGCGCGTGATCCAGTGTTTTTGTCGATAAGCGGGAGAGCGCAAGATGGAGTTTTTGTGCATGCATAATTTGCTAAAAATGACCTACCCCTTGGGTCATCCATAAGCAGACAAAGGAGACTGGATGTGCACCAACTTTTCTTCAACCCAACACAGAGAGTGGTTTGAGGCCAAGCTCAATAAAAAACTGCCCAAGGGCTATCCCTTGGAGGTGTTTCCTGGGTATGAGGCGCCAGTTCTTAAGTCCCGTCATGGAGAAATTGAAGATCAAATAAGTCTTGCTCGTTTTGGTTTGATTCCTTCTTGGGCCAAGGACGAAAAAATAGCCCGCCATACCTACAACGCCAGATGTGAAACGGTAAAAGACAAACCCAGCTTCAAAGCGGCTTATCGGGAAAGACGGTTCGCAGTGGTGTTGATCGATGATTTTTTTGAACCTTGCTATGGGTCTGGCCAGCCCGTCAGGCATCGCATACACATCGAGAGTGGAGCGCCCTTTGGTGTTGCTTGTCTATGGGAGAGTTGGACCCCTGCGGCGGATCGGTCCACCATCGATTCGTTCTCCATGCTGACCTTGAATGCAGACGAGCATCCCGTGATGAGCAAGATGCATGCGCCTGGAGAAGAAAAAAGAACACCTCTGGTGCTTGGCGTTGATCAGTTTGAAGAGTGGCTTGTTGCCAGTCACTTGGAAGCGCAAGCCTTGTTGACGGGGGCGAGAATGCCAGCCTTGGTCAGTGCCCCTGCGCCAAAGGTTCTAACTTCAAAAGCAGTCCCCTCCTCGCGCAAAAGCCAAGACATCTCGACCCAAGGCTCCCTTTTTGAATGACGTCGTTTTAGAACGAGACTTTTGTTGGCTGCGTTGAAGGCGTTCTTGCTCGCTGTCCTTGACTCAAGGCTCGTTTTTGAGACCACTCACCACGTGCCCGGAGGGCACATGCTTAGAGGCCGATTCAATGTGTCCGGTTTGGTCATCAAAAAAGAAGTCAGGCTCAAACTCCCTTAAAAACCCGCCCTTGTCCATGCCTCCTAAGAACATGGCCTCATCCACCTCGATGTTCCAATTCATCAGGGTGCGAATCGCGCGCTCATGCGCTGGTGCACTTCTAGCGGTCACCAAAGCGGTCCTGATTTTCATCTCACTCGTACCAGCAGACTGCAAGCGATGAAGCGCTTGCAGCAAGGGCTTGAAGGGGCCCGCGCTCATGGGTTGAGTGGCCAGTTCCCGCTCGTGCTGCTGAAACGCGTTGAGGCCTTGTGTTTGAAACACTCGTTCAGCCTCATCAGAGAAAAGAACCGCATCTCCATCAAACGCAATGCGCACCTCGTGGGGGTGAGCATCTGAGGCATGGGCGGAGTGGGGATAGACTTGAGCGGCTGGGACTTGGGCGGCAAGTGCCGCACGAACGTCACTGGTGTGGGTGGACAAAAACAAATTGGCTGACAAGGGTTTCAAGTAGCGCCAAGGGGGTTGTCCTCGTGTGAAGCTGCCGCGTTCGATCGCCAGGCCATAGTGTTGAGCCGATCGAAAGACCCGCATGCCACTCACCGGATCGTTGCGCGAGAGGATCACCACTTCTGTGCTTTGCTTGGCGTGCTTGTTGAACGCCAAAAGTTTTTTGACCAAAGAAAACGCAACACCGGGCTTGGCCGGTATGTCAAGGCGCTCGAGCTGCAGCTGCATGTAAGCCTTGTCATTGGCTTGCTCAAAGACTTTGTTTTCTTCCTCAAAGTCAAAAAGCGCGCGCGAGGAAATGGCCACCACCAATCGGCCCTCTAGAGAAATGCTCATGAATGTGCGCTCCTATGGCCCATGGGCTATTTGACCAATTGATTGAGTTCGATGATCGGCAGCATGATCGATAAAACGATCAACATGACCATGCCACCCATCGCCACGATCAACAAGGGCTCCAAAATGGTGGCCAATTGCAAAGCGCGTCTTTGAACGTCGGAGGAGAGTTGCTCGGCCGCTTTTTCAAGCATGTGCGAGAGCTGTCCGGTTTGCTCTCCAAGTCTTGCAAACATCGGCAAGAGGCCCGGTAAACGCCCCTTTTGAGACAAGGCCAGGCCAAGAGACGCCCCCTCTCTCACAGAGACCAGCGCCTCCAGCATATCGTCCTTCATCGCTTGGTTCGACAAGGTCTGGGCAGAGGCTTGTAAGGCCTTCAAGATCGGAACGCCCGCAGACACCAAGGTCGCCAAGGTGTTGGCAAAGCGAGCAGCGTTGTAGCCCCTGATCAAGGTCCCCAAAATGGGCCACTTCAAAGTCCAAGCATCAAAGCGAGAACGAAGGGCTTCCCGTTTCATGGCCTCTTTGAAGAGGAAGATGCCGGCCACCAAGCCCAGCAACAGCATCCAACCGTAGGTCTGCAAGCCCTTAGAGAGGGACAACATCACGACTGTCAAAAGAGGCAAAGCTTTGTGGCTGTTGGTAAAGACGTGGGCAACCTGGGGCACGACATACGACAATAGAAAAATCACGATGAAAAATGCAATCAAACTCACCAAGGCCGGGTACAACAAGGCTTGAAGTACTTTGCTTTGAAGTTGATGCTCCGCTTCCAAGTCCCGAGCGAGTCTGGACAAGATCAAACCGAGCTCACCACTTTGTTCGCCAGAGGCGATGGAGGCCAAATAAATGGGAGAAAACTCTTTGGGGTGGGTTTGCAGTGCTTTGGCAAAGGTGGAGCCCGCATTGACTTCAGAGCGAATGCTGGCCACCAAGTCTCGGGCCTTTTCGTTTTCAGCTTCTGAGGTGAGCGCACTCAAGGCCCGCTCCAGCGTCAAGCCGGCATTGATCAGTTCAGACAGTTGACGGGTCCAAAGCGTCAAAGCCGTCTTCGAAAAAACAGGGGTGTGCCAAAGCTCCTTTTGTAGCAGAGAACGACGCTCATTGGCCACCAAGCGCACGTCCAAGGGAATCATGCCGCGCTTTCTTAGCGTTTGACGCACCGCTCTCTCAGAGTCGCCTTCCAGCACACCGCTTTGGGTTTGACCCGTCGGGTCCATGGCTTGGTAGGTGAAGGCGGACATGGCGTAGAGAGTTTGAAGGGTGAAGTGTTGAAAGGGATGAAAGGGATGAAGAGGCAAAGTCCGCTTGTTCAGTCTCGGGTGACGCGAATGAGTTCCTCCATGGTGGTGAGTTGCTCTTGCACCAGCCTTAAACCGTCTTCTCGCATCATTTGCATGCCGCCCTTCATGGCGCTTTGTCGGATATCAGCCTCAGAGGCTTGGTTGTGAATGAGCTCTTTGAGGGCCAAGTCGGTGCTCAAAAGCTCAAAGATACCCGTGCGTCCTTGATAGCCGGTTTGGTGACAGTGTTCGCAACCACTGCCAGCACAATGCGTGCAAATCTTTCTGACCAAGCGTTGCGCCAACACGCCCAACAAGGAGGAGCTCAATAAAAAGGGCTCGACACCCATGTCCATGAGCCGCGTGATGGCACTTGGTGCATCGTTGGTGTGCAAGGTGGCCAAGACCAAGTGTCCGGTGAGAGAGGCTTGAATGGCAATTTGCGCGGTTTCAAAGTCACGGATCTCACCAATCATGATGACATCGGGGTCTTGTCGCAATATCGCCCTGAGCGCTTTGGCAAAGGTGAGATCGATTTTGGAGTTGACTTGGGTTTGACCCACCCCAGCCAGTTCGTACTCAATGGGGTCTTCAACGGTCAAGATGTTCCGGGTGCTGGCATCGAGTTGTTGTAAGGCGGCGTACAAAGTGGTGGTTTTGCCGCTTCCTGTGGGCCCCGTCACCAAAATGATGCCATGAGGCTGTTGGATCAAGCTTGAGAGGCGGGCCAAATTGTGTCCCGTCATCCCAACAGAGCTCAAACTCAAACGACTTTCGCTTTTGTCCAAAAGCCTCAACACGGCCCGCTCACCATGGGCGCCAGGCAGGGTTGAGACGCGAACGTCAATGGCCTTTTGTCCCAATCGCAAAGAGATTCGACCATCTTGGGGCAAGCGTTTTTCAGCGATATCCAAGTCAGCCATGATCTTCAGTCTAGAAATCAAGGCCGCGTGCAAGGCGCGGTGTGTTTGCACCACCTCACGAAGTCCGCCATCGATGCGAAAGCGCACACAAGAGTGCCGCTCATAGGGTTCGATGTGGATGTCGCTGGCACCTTCTTTGGCCGCTTGGGTCAGAAGGGCGTTCAACAAGCGAATGATCGGTGCGTCATCAGCCGACTCCAACAAGTCTTCTACCGCTGGGAGCTCTTGCATCATGCGCGTGAGGTCCACATCGCTTTGCACTTCATTGACCACGGTCGCAGCAGAAGACTCACCCTGTGAATAGACGGCACTGATCTTTTGACGCAGTGCATCGCGCTCAATGGGGTACCAGTGGGCAATGTGACGTGGTGCAATGTAGCGTTGTACCTCTGACCATGCCATGGCATGGGGGTCAGAGCTGAACCACAAAGACAACTCGTCGGCGCGCTCTTCCAAGAGCAAGTCGTGTGCTCTGGCAAAGGCGTAGGGTAGGGGATAACTCATGGCAAAAGTGATTCGGCATGCCCGTTCAAATCAAGCGCCTTGGTCAATGTGTTCATGGTCCGGGCTTCAGTCTTCAGTCTCAGGGCTTGCTGGGTTTGAGAGGCGCTGGGGGCAAAACAATGGTGTTGCCAATGGGCATCACTGGATTGGGTTCAACTTGTGAATTGTTTTGAGCACCCATCATTTGTTGATAGCGACCGCTGGAGAACAGTTCAGTGGCGTTGGCATCTCGTAAAACCACGGGTCGCAAGAACACCATCAAATTGGTTTTCTTCCTTGTGCGGGTCTCGTTTCTGAAGAGAGAACCAATGTAGGGAATGTCACCAAAGCCCGGCACTTGCGCTTTGTTGCCGTCGTACTCGTCGGACAACAAGCCGCCCAAGACCACCACCGAGCCGTCTTCCACCAAAATATTGGACTCGATCGAGCGCTTGTTGGTGATCAAGCCAGAGACCGACCCTACAGATGTCGCGTCAACGCTAGAGACTTCCTGGTAAATGGTCAGTTTGACCGTGCCCGTTTCACTGATTTGGGGTTTGACTTTCAAGGTCAGACCCACATCCTTTCTTTCGATGGTTTGGAAAGGATTGACAGATCCATTGACGGTGTTGTTGGAGGTGTACTGGCCCGTGACGAAGGGGACGTTTTGGCCGACGACAATTTTGGCCTCTTCATTGTCAAGCGTGAGCAAGGTGGGTGTGGACAAAATGTTGTTGTCCCCATTTTGTTGTAAAAAATTGGCCAAGGCAGACAAGACATAAACGCCATTGACTTGTTTAAAGCTGCCAATGTTCAGGCCTGCACCTGGTGCCGTGGCCCCAGCGGCAGAGGCATTGGCCGACAAAGCCAAATTGAGCAAGTTGTTGCCACCTGAGCCAAAGTTGGTTCCCAGAACGCCCACATTCCCACCTTTGGAGCCCAAGATGTTTTGCCACTGAATACCGAATTGTGAAGTTTTGCTTGCATCGACCTCGGCAATCAAGGACTCCACCATCACTTGAGCGCGGCGGCCATCGAGTTGATCGATCACCGCGCGAATTTGCCGAAACTGAGGCTCTGGTGCCGTGATGATGAGAGAGTTGGTGGAAACGTCGGCTTGAATTTGACCTCCCGTTTGAGCACCCGTGGCGTTGGGACTACCAGGTGCTGAAGGGGGCATGGGGCTGGACATGCCAGGGTTCCCCACCGAAACACCATTGGCGCCACTCAAAGGGCTTCTTGGCTCGCTTGCGATGGCGGCACGCAAGGTGGACGCTAATTTGGTGGCGTCGGCGTTTTTCAAGTACACCACGTGAATGTCCCCGCTGGCAGACGTGCTGTTGGGGCGGTCCAGCTTTTCAATCAAGGCCTTGGCCTGGTTGGAGCGTGTAGGGTTGGCTGCACGCAAGATGATGGCATTGCTTCTGGGCTCTGCGATCAAGGTGGTTTTGTAGGCACTCTCGACTTGTCCTGTTGCGCCAGCACCGGACGCACCAAGCGCACTGCCCGACTCGATGAGCCGGTTCACCAAGGGGGCCAAGTCAAGGGCAATGGCGTGCTTTAAAGGTATCACTTCGACATCGCTTGCATTGGGGACGTCCAAGCTGGTGATGATTTTTGCGAGGCGCAATAAATTGTCGGTGTAATCGGTGATGATCAGCGCATTGGAGCCAGGGCTCACGTTGATGGTGTTGTTGGGGCTGATGAGGGGCCGCAAAACTGCCAACAAGTTGTTGGGGTTTTCATGTTGCAAGCGAAAGACTTGGGTGAGCACTTGTCCGACGTTGGCGGGTAGGCCTGCAGGCAGGGCGGAGCCCGTGGCTTGAGCGCTCGAAGAGACGCTGCCGCCTTGAAGTTTAGCGTCGGCTTCGGGCAAGACTTTGAACAGACCATTGACTTCGACCACACTGAAAGACTGCAATCTCAAGGATGCTAAAAAGAGGTTACATGCTTGTGCGCTGCTCAAAGGCTTGTCGGTGTTCAAACTGATGGTGCCCTTGACCTTGGGGTCGACCACGATGGTTTTGTCCATCAAGCTGCCCAGCGTTCGAGCCACGGCTTCTATATCTGCGTTCACAAAATTCAGGCTCAAACCTTGAGTGGATTTTTGGATGCCTGCGTTCAAGGCAGGATCGGTTGGGGCGTTGTTCTTGGCGTTTGCAGGCACGGAGCTCAAGGGGTATTGCGCTGGCAAGGGGGCTTGCAGAGCGGCAGGTGCTGATGCATTGGGTACAGGTGCACTTGCAGAGGCAGCACCCGTGATGCTCACGCTTGCCGTCGATGGGTTGGCACTGGGCGCAGGGCTTTGAGCGACAGCGAACAGTGCCCAACTTCCAAGCATCGAGAGAGCAAACTTAACAATCATCATAAAAAATCCAAACATGATGTAACGAAGGTCGTCACTTTTAAAAGTACCAGTCCTGTTTCAAGCAGGCCCGTTGTCAGTCAATTTTTAATCGGGCCTGACGCCCATTTCTTTGCCCTAAAACATTCAATAAATTCGACAAGGTCTCCTCGTCCGAAGCAGACGTTTCAGCCAGGCCTTCAAAGTGCAATCGGCCTGCCTCCCATTGGCCCGTGCCTTTGAGCATCAAACGGCTGTTGGCCTGCGAGCTTAACTCAATTTGAGGACTGCTTTGTGAATTCAAAAGCACGCTATAAGAACCTAGGGGTTTGACCGTTGAGAGTCTAGAGGATAACTGATCTATTTTGAGCTCCAGAGTACCTTTTGGAGAGACCCGGTCTTTTTGCAACAACACTTGGAAATCTTGGTTTTCAAGCGTCAAGAGTCCCTTGGGTTGTAGGGTGTTCCAAGGCGCGCCCAAGCCTTCTAGCCAATGGGCTGGCAACTTAATCTGACCCCTTTGCGGGGTGATGAGCAGGCCCAACCCCTGGGGCTTGATGGCGATCAGAAAAGGTCTCTCTAGGCAACAAGGGGCTTGCAGCTCCAGCAACAGCGTCAAATAACTGGTTGAAGCGCTTGTGAAGGGCTCAGGTGTTGGTGTTGCAAAAGAGAGACAGCAGGGCTTCACTTGCCAATGAAGTCGAGTGGGCAGTCCCAAGGCGAAGGGGCTGCTGCTGCCCGAGGACAAGGCCAGTTGAGCCGATCCCTTCCAAAGGGTTCCAGTGGGGTGCTGCAAAAGCACTTGTTGATGGCTCAAGTAGCCGATCGCTTGGCTGAGCCAAAAAGCAGGCGCCAAAGTCAACACGGCCAAAAATATGCCTGCCAAGCTCCCAAGCAATGCCAAGCGCAGGGGACTTTGAAGGGTTCGAGGCATCAAGGGTGTTGGGATCAAAAAATGAGGGGCCGTGCTCAGTGAGGCAGGCCCACGGTCAAGCGGCCTTGCCATAAGGCGCTTTCTTTGGACGCTTGGGAGGCATTGGGCGAGCGGGTCAAATCGGCTTGCACAACGGTGCTTTGAGCCGTTTCACGAACTTCCAACAACCAGCGCGAGAGCACATTGGCCGAGACGGAGGTGAAGCTGATTTGGACGCCTTCATCACTGGCCGCTATTTGTGCTTGGGGGATGAGGTTTTTGGTGATTTTCTCTACGGCCTTGCTGGCTTCTTGGGAGGTGATGTGCGTTTGCGTTCGGATGACTTGGGCCTGGGTTTGTAGAAGCTTCATCTCTTGCAGTTGGAGGTCGAGTTGACTGATGGCCTGCGAGGGTGAGAACCAAATGTGTTGGGCGGGGACCCATACAACTTGCCAAAAAATCCAAAACCCGAGCAAGGCCCCCAAGGCTTTGAGGCCCATTTGCTCTCTTGGATTCAAAGCCAAATACTTGTTGATCGCTTGACCCATCAAGTCTTTTGGTGGGGCTGCTTGGGCGGATCTGTGTTTCATGGCTTCATGCTCCAACGCAAATGGGTTTGCTTGCCGTCGCTGTCAACCTCGTAGCCTTGGTCTTTGAGCTCGAGGGGCAGTTGGAGCCCGGGGTTGGAGACGCTTGGGTTGGCGCCCTTCCACAAAACGGTCAGTTCGTTCGCTTGGAACCTCAAGGTTTGAACTTGCTGCAAATCTAGGCCCGGGTTGTTGGCGCTCAGTAGGGCCCAAGCGCTCAGCAAATGCTCAAAGTCTCCATTGTTGGGCGTTGCTGTTTTTTGCTGCAGGGCCACAAGCGCTCGTCGCATTTGTAC
>JBAXNB010000105.1:0-8748 GCA_037134015.1 Betaproteobacteria bacterium
GGGGTGGGTATGGGAGTAGCCTCGTTGAGTCGAATAGGCCATGGATAGCAGAAAGCCTTCGTCTGCACGTGCTAAATTCTGCAAGCGGGTCGCTCGACTTGCAGGAAAGGACAAGGGTTCACGTGTCAAGTCAACAGGTGGCTCAGCATCTTGAGTGAATGAACTTTTTTCAATCAAGGCTTCATCGTTCAACAAATCCACAACCCTTGGGAAATGCAAGGGCTCTTGAGTGCTGGGAGGCTGTTCTGTGAGAGGGGTCAATTCGTCTGTGGCGGGACCCTCTTGACTTGCAAGAAGGCTAAAGTCAAGAAGTCTTTGCGTGTAATCAAAAGTTGGTCCAAGCATTTGTCCACCTGGTAAATCTTTGAATGTTGCCGAGATTCTTCTGTCCAAACGCATGTTGGCGGTTTGAAGCGGTAAGGTGCTTCCAAAGCGCGGTAGAGTTGTTCGATAGGCTCTTAACAAAAAGATGGCCTCAACGAGATCCCCACTGGATTGTTTGATGGCCAAGGCAGCTAGTTCGGGGTCATAAAGCGAGCCTTCTGTCATGACCCGATCGACGGCAAGTTTGAGTTGCTCTTGAATTTGTTGGACATTCAATTCGGCAATGTGCTTTTGGCCACGACGTTGTTCATTCAAACGTTCGTAACTTTTTTGAATGGCCGATTCACCGCCTTTGACTGCAACGTACATTTAGACTTCTCTTGGTAAAAATGACAACAGACTTGTTCTTGGTAAGCCAACGAGAGCTTCACCATCGCTAAAAAAAACATCTACACCACAAGGAAAGAGCGCACGGTTCGAATTCCAAAATTCAAGCCACATCTCGCATTCTTCTCTCGACCAAGCAGAGATGTCTAACTCTTGAGTTTCTTTGATGCCAGGACCTTGGAGCACAAAACTCCCTTGATCAGATTTTTTTGTCAAACTCTCCACTTCAATGATGCAAATGGCAGAGCGGTCCGGGTAAGCATCGCTTCCGGTTTGAAGTTGATCCAAAGCAGGACATTCTGCAAAGCGCTTGATCCAAACAAAATCTGCTGTTTTGATGTCATCCGTGATGGTGCAATCGGTATGAAACTGAAGCCAAGTGCTGGCCAGCGTGTTGCGCAAAGAATCAGACAGCCACAAGGATGTTTCTGAGTCCAAAAGGGCCAACAGCACGCCAGATGCAACGGGATTTAAACCCAATGGTGGGCGTGCATCGTGATGCAGTGTGTTCAAGCGTCCCGGATAAGACAGTGCGTTCAATACCGTGCGAAAAATGAATTGGCTGCTGTGCGTTTCATCACCAAATCCAGGTGAAAGGGTGGCCAGGTCAGTGATGGGTTCGTTCATGTCTGTATCAACCACCGGCTTCTCTAGCAACCGTGAAAAAATCAACTTTGGTTTCTTGAGCTTTCTTATTTTTTTGATCGCTGAGCGTTGACAGATGTTGTTGGATCGGATCGATGAGTTTTTCAAGCCAATACCGTTGATGGGTTGTGTCTTGAAGCAGTGCATCTCCAAGGCTTGCGAGAAAAGCCCGTCTTTTTGAGCGGCCAAGGACGTAGGCTACGCCGACACGCTCCTGTTGTTGGCTGTCTTTGATTTTGATCGCGCACCGTGTTACAGTCATTTCACCCAAATTGAAGGGCTCACCATTTCCACCGATGCGGCCCTTGACCATCATCAATCCAGTTTCTGGTTGTCTAAGCCACGAAGGTTCTTCCGGAACATGACCCTTCAAGGCTTCCAACAACATGGACGTGGGTGCTCGAGAAAGCCATTTCATCCAATCCGCTCTGGATTTTGATGGGTCGATGGGGTCGGTGTCTGAATTTCGAAGCATGGAAATGTATACTTTGGTAGTCTATTGTAGATCAACCTTCACAAAGATCATCTTATAACTCCAATATGAAGATTGAGTGACAGGCGGATTTTAAGAAAGCTTCAGAACATGAGCCTCAACAAGCCCTACAGATACGCGATTTATTTTGCTGGAGAGCCCAAAAGTGAGTTGTGGACTTTGGGTTCCAAATGGCTTGGCCGGTGCTCTATGGGTGCAGAGATTCAAAGCTTTGCAAGTGTCAACCCAATCAATAGAGACTGGAGGTGGAAGATGACCCAACACCCTAGGCGCTACGGTTGGCATGCCACTTTGAAAGCTCCCTTTAGATTGAAGCAGGATTTGAGTTTTGAAACTTTATTGGCTGAGTTGAAACAGTTGAGCCATGAGCTAAGGGTTTTTGAGCTTCCCCTTTTGGAGGTCAAGAGACTGAAAAATTTTTTAGCACTCGCCCCTCTTGAAAACCAGCTCGGGATTGAAAAAATCGCTGCTGCAGCCCAACAATGTGTTGAACATTTAAGTCCTTGTTCAGAGCCTTTGACAGCCTCGGAAATTGCTTACAGAAACGAATCAGCTTTAAGCGAGCGCGAGCAAGTTCTCTTGCGGCAATGGGGGTATCCTTATGTCAAAGAGCTCTATCAATTCCATTTCACCTTGTCTGACGGCTTGGATACATCGAGTGCACTTGAAATTCATGAGTTGACGCAGGCCGCAAAAGCATGGTTTGATTTTGTACAACCCTTGCGATTTGATCGCATTGCGCTTTTTGTAGAGGAGTGCAAAGGGCAAGACTTTCAATTTTTAACGGACTTCGTGATCCCCCAATGAGTGCCAAGCTGATCTACGTGATGGGTCCATCGGGAGCTGGCAAAGACAGTTTGATGAGATGGGTGATGGAAAACAAGAGCGCTTCCATGAAGCTCCATTGGGCCAAGAGACTTGTGACCCGACATTGGCCTCAAGGTGAGGGGAGCGATGAGCATGTGAGCCTAGAGGCGTTCGAAAAACTGCTTGAAAGTCAAACTCTTGGCATGCATTGGTTTGCTCATGACATCCACTACGGCATATTGGACTGTGAATTGATGAACAATCCACCTGATGCATTGGTTTTGATCAATGGATCAAGGGCCTATTTTCCTAAAGCCCTTGAGCTTTACCCGCAATTGCTTGCGATTCACATCACCGCCAGCACGTCAACACTTGAACAAAGGTTGAATCAACGTGCCAGGGAATCAGAAGACCAGATCTCATTGAGATTGACCAGGCCGCAGTTGGTCAAACCCAAGGGAGATGTTCCGTGGCTAGATGTTCTCAATGAGGGTGATCTGAAGGAGGGTGGACAACAAATTCTATCGTTCCTTAGCGCCAGGAACTTTTAAGAGTTAGATCGCTCGTCGTTTGTTTTGCTTTTCGTTGAGGATGGCCCAACGCTCATGGTCTCTCCATTGCCCATTTTTTTTGATGAATTTTGGGCTGAAGCCTTCTTTCAAAAAACCACATGAATGGGCCAAAGCAATCGAGGCGGTGTTGTCCGGTTGAATGTTGGCTTCTAGACGGTGAAGCTTTAGGTGGTGAAAGGCCAGTTGGATGACTTGATGGACGGCCAAGCGCATGAAGCCTTGCTTCAAGTGCCCGACAAATCCATAGTATGTGATGTAGCTGTTTTTAAAATCAAACATGTAAATATCTCGCAACTCAACAACGCCCACCATCTCGCGGGTCTGTGGATGGATCGCCGCATAAGCTCGGTGGCTTGGGGTGCTCATTTCTTTGATGTAGGCTCTGAACTCTTGGTGGGTGGAGGGCGTTTGCACCCAAGGCTTTAAAAGTTGACGGCTTTGTCGCTGTTTGAACAAGTAAACCTTGGCATCCTCTTGATCAAGAGGCCTGATTTGGATAGGGGATTGACTCAAAATGCTTTTTTCCTGATGGACCTAGACGTCTAAAACATCGACCGATAGGATCCTTGAACGCAGGATCATGAGGTCGAGGGTGAGCTCACAGATTCCTCTTCAAGCGCCTTTTTTCAAAATGCTTCAAGGCCCCGTAGGTCATGATACCCACGATGGCCGAGCACAACAAAAAAGCTCCATACGCGACGGGCCAAGGGGTGCCTTCGGTCATCATTGAAAATTCTGACATTCCGCCAATGCCAGCCAAAATATTGATGGGCATGAACACCACACTAAAAACGGTCAATTGATTGACTCGTTTGTTTTGATTGATGTTGATGAAGCCAATCGTCGCATCCATGAGGAAATTGATCTTGTCAAATAAAAAAGCGGTGTGGTTGTTCAGCGAGTCGATGTTTCTTTGAATTTCCTTGGAATCTGCATTCTGATTGGGGGTGAGCAGTCGACCACGCATCAAAAAGCTCAATGCTCTTTGTGTATCCAAGATGTTGCTTCTGATGCGCCCATTGTGGTCCTCTTCCTCTGCAATGTCCGACAAGATGCCCGCTGCTTCTTGATCCGTGATGGTTTCACTCAAAACATGTCGACCTACAACGCCTAGCTTTGCGTAAATTTTTTCCAATGAGTCGGCTGACACCTCGACGTCTGCGCCATAAAGTTCAAGCAACAGGTCGATGTTGTCTGAAACGTAACCGGGTTGAGTCAAAGCGCGCTTGCGCTGCAAGCTGAAAACCGGCAGTTCTTCATTTCTCATTGAGAAAAGAATGCCGCCATGCAAGATGAACGTGACCGGGACACTTCTGGAGTCGCCTCCTTCATCCAAAAGAAAGTTGGAGTGCAAGTGAATGTTGTCTTGTTCGTCGACATAAAATCTCGCGCTCACCTCAAGATCGGTGGCCTCAACCGGTTCTGGCAATTCAAGACCAAAATGTGCGCCGATGAAAACTCTCTCAGCTTTGCTGGGGTTGATCAAATCGACCCAAATCGGCCTGGCCACCTCGATGTCTTTGCGAGCAGACACAGGGATGTGTCTTAATCGATCCTCAAACAAATCGTAGACATTGATCTTGCTTTGGGTGAAATCGGGCTGCTTGTCCCCAGCGAGTTCTGTTCTTCTGGCTTCAGACAGCTCCCAAAGGACCTCATTTTCCAGGTCCAGGGGAAGTTTGGACCACAGCTTTTTTGCGTCTTCCAAATTCAAGGACTCTAAACAGTGACCGAGTTCAGGGGGTGTTTGCTTAGAGATAAAGTTTTGTAACTCGGCATGGTGCTGCTTTTGAATCAGTGTTTGAACAAAATCATGTCGATTCATTTTTTGGTTGTTGATCATGCCATCAATCAGTTTTTGTTTGCTCATCATCTCAATGAGTTGTTCAATAGACATCGATGAACCCAAAATTGCTCATTAAAGTGCGGTGGTTGAAAAGGGTGAATGAAGAGTCTCAATCACCAAGCCTATTGTAAATCAAGGCCACGAATCTTGATCAATCCTGAGCCTTGCTCGGTTCTGTGGAATAGACATCATCTGCGCTTTGTGTTTGTAGGAAAAGTAAGCGCGTTGACGGGTTGGCCCGAAGATCAAGGGGTTTCATTCCTGGTTCAAGACCAAGGTAAAAAGATATATATTGATTCGTATATTAAATTTTTATTAAAAACTTCAAATTCTTGAATTTATTTAGAAAGATGTCTTTTTTCGGTCATTGTTGAGCTTACTTTTGTGGTGATTTGATGACTCTAATAAGTCCAAATGGTGTCATGTTGCATTGCGTCAACAATTACACAAGGATCTCAACAATTCAATTGCACGCCCAATCAAAAGCAATTCAAATACATCCAACTTACAGAACGGTAAGTTCCTTATTTGTTCAAAGCTGATTTTTAAATTGGTTTTAAACGTTGAGTCTTTTTAAACTTGGAGAATTTTGATATGAAAAAAACACTTGTTGCAATCGCTGCTTTAGCATCTTTGGTCTCAGTTGCCCAAGCCCAGTCTTCCATGGTCCTATATGGTGTGTTGGATGCTGGTGTCCGTAACGATTCAAACGTTGCTAAAGCATCAACAGGCGCTGCACAGTCTTTGACGCAGTTCAACAACGGTGCTTTGAACACATCACGTTTCGGTATCCGTGGTACCCAAGACGTTGCTGATGGCATCAAAGCCAACTTTAAGCTTGAGAGTGGTTTAAAGCCTGGTAACGGCGCATCTTCAAATGCAACAAATTTGTTTGACCGTACTGCAAGCGTTGGTTTGCAAAACAGCTTGGGTTCATTGGACTTGGGCCGTGTCACAACATTTGCTTACGACACAACAGCCTCTTACACCATCGATCCATTGGGTTTGGAGATGACCAACAACAACCAAGTGGCTGGTGTCAAGGCCATCAACATCAACCCCTTGGGAACAGCCATCGGAAGCGGTTTCTTCACATCACGTAGAGACAACTCCATGAAGTACATGGGCACGTTCGGTCCAGTTTCTGCTGGTTTCGCTTATTCTTTTGGTAACGTTTCTGGCAATTCAACTGCTGGATCTTCCGCTCAAGTCATGGCCAAGTACAGTGCCAATGGTTTGAACTTGGCAGCCACCACCGACAGTTTGACAGATGCAACTTCACTCAAGCAAACTTTGACAACTTTCGGCGGCAACTACACCATCTCTGGTGTTAAGTTAACTGCTGGTACAGTTCAATTGAAGACGCCAGCTGGTTACACAGCCGTTGCAGGTGTTTTAAGTGGTTCAACTTATGCTGGTCCTTCCACTTTCTTGGTAGGCGCTGCTGCTACAGCTGAAACTAAAATGTCTGTCAACGATATCGGTTTGACTTACCAAGTGACTTCAGACGTGAATTTGGCCGTTGCCTACTACACAGCCAAGTTTGAGCAAAATGCTCTCTCTAACACTTTCAACACCTACGCTGCACGTGTTCGTTACGCAGTGGGTAAGACAACAGATATCTACGGCGAAGTCGACAACACCAAAGCAACTGGCATGGATGTCTCCAAGTCTGCTGCTGCTAGTTTGTCAAACTCTGGCTACACCATCGGTTTACAACACCGTTTCTAAGCACTTGAAGACTGCTAGCCAAGCTGAGTGGGTGGATTCAAATCTGCCCTCAGCTTGAGTTAGCTTTCTTCATGTTTTGAAAACTCATCGTTTTTTCGCTCCAATCGTGTGTTGATTGGAGCTTCTCGATTATGTCAAGTTCTTCACGGAACTTTTTAACCCGCTCAGCAAAACTGAGTGGGTTTTTTTATGTTTGGAGCTTGATTCAGAGGTGAATCAAAGCTCATGAATGCGCTGTGGGAACTGATGCAGTCTTTCTGAGCCATCGATGTCACCCACCAAGAAGTCATCACACGACCAACTGTAAGTTCTCTCAGTTGTGTAAGTGGGGTGAGCTGCCATGACCATGTTCTTGGCTATTTTCATGGTTTCATCCATTCTGACCAAGGGTCTCTCTACCATGTCGTAGCCTTGTCCATGGCAATGGAGTCGCTTTTCTTCAGGGCGACCATGCTCGCGCATGTATTGATTGTAGGCCTGCCAGATGTCTGCACAATCGGCTCCGGGTTTGAGAAGCGAAGCGGTGAACTTTTGGGCTTGGAGGACAAACTCATACTCTTCTTTCATCTCACTGCTGGCCTTGCCCAAGACGCATGTTCTGCCAAGCTCAGTGTAGTAGCCCCCAGCGCCCGAGTTCTCAATCAAGAGGGTGAATTGGTCTCCCTCTTTGATCACTCGATTTTGTTGATGGCGATTGGCAAAAACCGGTGGCACACCCAAGGGGCTAGAAGCGCAAAGGAAAAGCCCTTGCTCACTGCCAAAGTCATGGCCCACTTTCTCTGCAATGGCTGCCACCTGAAGGTCTGTCATCCCAGGTCGGATTTGATCAAAGACAGCTTGCATAGCGGTGTCTTGCATGTGGGCTACACGACGCAAAAAGGAAATTTCTTCTGCACTTTTGATGCATTTGATGTGATCCACCATCTCCGACTCATCGCTGAAGTTGGCATTGGCCAAAGCCCCTTTTTTCAGGGTGTCCACCAAAGCGTAAGAGATGGCCGCAACACCCAACAAGCCAATGTTAGCGTGGGCATATTTGTTCAGTGCTTTTTCTGCAAGTTTTGCATCATAAGATGCGGTGAAATGAGCCGAAGCATAGCTTGGTGTGCCCATGAATTTGGACACGCCACGGCGCAAGAGGTCATCCTCAAGGGCGAATTCGCGCACCATGTTGAAGGGGCCTTGACCTATCACGGTCATTCGATCATCGACTGGAAAAATCACCGTCACACAGTAACCGTTGGTGGCAGGCACATCGGTGAAGTACTTGATGTAGCCTCCCATGAAGTCATTGTTGGCCTGCATCACAAGCACATCGATGTGTCGCTCTCGCATCGCCGCCCTGACAGCAGCCCATCTTCTTTCAAGCTCGGCGCTTGAGATGGGAGAGTTGATTTTTTCCATTTGAGCGTTCATGTTGAAGGTTGTCCAGTAGGTTAAAAATGCTGACGGGCTTAGCTTGAAGTGGCATGGGCCACTCGAACCACATTGATCATCTGTTGGAAGTCGCCTCGTTCAAAGCATTGCAGATTGGTTTGAATCACGGGAATGGCTTCCTGGACATAGCCATCGTAAAAGCCACCTTCGTGCGGGGTCACGATCACATTGCGCATGCCCCAAAACACATGCTCAGCAGGCAAGGGCTCTTGCTCAAACACGTCCAATGCGGCCGCTTGAATGGTTTTGTTGTTCAAGGCTTTGATCAGATCTCCTTCATGGACCACGCCACCCCTGGCCAAGTTGATCAAGTAGCTTGATCTTTTCATGACCGAGAAGGTTCGTTCATTGATGATGCCATGTGTCTCTGGGGTATAGGGTGTGAGCAAGACCAAATAGTCCGCTTGTGCAATGGGTCCCAATGCATGGTGTCGGGAGTGAACTTCATCAAATCCATCCATCTCACGCACCGTCGAGCTGATCCCAATGACACGCATCCCAAGAGC
>JBAXNB010000106.1:0-8607 GCA_037134015.1 Betaproteobacteria bacterium
GGAGCACGCCGCCCACCATCACCCCAAGAACCAAGGCATAAATGCCAGGCAATCCGAGGCGAACAAACCAAGGAGCTCCAAGGTAGGCAAAGAAGATCATGGAGAGATTGAGCAAGACCGGCGTGGCAGCGGGCACAGCGAATTTTTTCCAGGTGTTGAGCACCCCTGCGGCCAAGGCCACCAAGGACATGAACGCAATGTAGGGAAACATGAAGCGCGTCATCTGAACGGCCAAACTCATGGTGTCCTCATTTTGCTGCAGACCACTGGCCATCACCCAAACCAAGACAGGTGCGGCCAAAACCCCCAGCAGACTCGTGGCCAAAAGCACCACGATCAACACCAAGGCGACCTGAGAGATGAGCTTTTCAGTCTCTTCTTGGCCTTTTTCCGCCAAGCTGGCCGCCAAAACGGGGACAAAGGCTTGACTGAATGCGCCTTCTGCAAACAAGCGCCTGAATAAATTAGGAATACGAAAGGCCACATTAAATGCGTCCGTCAAGGCACTCGCCCCAAAAATAGAGGCCATGAGCAGCTCTCGCAACATGCCGGTGATGCGAGAAAGAAGTGTCAACAAAGAGACAACGGAGGCGGATTTAAATAGACTCACGGACCAAGTGTAGCGCCCGTAAGCTTTTCTTGCTCATGGATATTTGCTACAATGTTGGGCTTTGCTGACATCATCCACAGACACCTTAAGGATATTTATCAATGGCTTCTACAAAACCCAAGAAAAAGAACCCGCGCTTGGCGTCGGGTCGCAAGCGCGCACGTCAAGACGTGAAGCTCAATGCGGCCAACACGTCTTTGCGCTCCAAGTACCGTACCGCAGTTAAAAACGTCGAAAAGGCGGTTTTAGCTGGAGACAAAACCAAGGCAAGCGAACTCTTTGCCACCATGCAAGCAGTGGTTGACACCATTGCGGACAAAGGCATTTTTCATAAAAACAAGGCGGCCCGTGACAAGAGCCGCCTCTCCACCAAAGTCAAGGCTTTGGCACTCGCCGCCTGATTTTTTCAGGCACCCGCCCGGTCTGAACCCTCAGACCGCCGTTTGACGGGGTGCGCTGTCAGCAAAGCAAAAAAAGCAAGATCACCGCTCCTAGAGCGGTTTTTTTGCGCCCTACTCTTTAGTCATTGGTTTTTTTAACGGACAAAAAATCAGCGGGCAAACTGCATGCCTCTACCACCATCAGATCGTTGTCTTTGGCAAAGTTCATGACGAAATCCCAAGCCATGGGCTCGGCCGTCTTCAACTGCGAATGGACCACCACGCATTTAAAGCCATGGATGGAATTGGGAACGCACCAAGGCGAATAACTTAAATGGCTACCCGGCGTTGGCCCTCCTGGTCTGAATGAGCTCATCACACCGGCCAAGCGTTCGGCCCAATCACTGGGACGAAACCCCCGACCATTGGAAGTCACACCCACGATGAACAATTCCTGAGCATCTTGTGAAATCATGATCCGTTAGATCGATGTGAGGGGGTTAAAAATCCAATCATACCAAGTTGTTGCATTGCACAAACATTGTAACTGAGCATTGTTTCTAACCGCACAAAACCCCATTCTAAAGCCCATCCTTTTTTTAGGCCGCGCTGGCTTAGGTCGCAGAGGACGTTCTCTTGGGTGCCTTGTGGTTCTTCTGGATGGAGGCCCCCTAGGTGTTTAAAAAAAGACGCCTCAAGGCGTGGCTTGAGCCTAAAATAAGCCCTTTTTATCCATCCATCATCGGCTCCTGGCCCTTTTGATATGACCTTAGCTGCACATACATCTCAAAACGCTGACGCTTCAACCCCACACTCTGCGCATGTGATGAACACCTATGGGCGACTGCCCGTGAGCTTTACCCACGGGCGGGGCCTTGAAATCTGGGACACACATGGCAAAAGGTACCTCGATGCCTTGGCTGGTATTGCAGTCAATACCTTGGGACACGCACATCCCAAATTGGTACCTGCGTTGCAAGATCAAATTGCAAAAATGATCCATTGCTGCAACTACTACCATGTTCAAGAGCAAGAAACTTTGGCCAAAAAACTCACCGAGTTGTCAGGTCTCACCAATGTCTTCTTTTGCTCAACCGGTCTAGAGGCCAACGAGGCAGCCATCAAATTGGCAAGAAAATTTGGCCACGACAAAGGCATCTCACGCCCAGAGATAGTGGTCTATGAAAAAGCCTTCCATGGCCGCTCTATTGCCACCTTGAGTGCCACAGGCAATGAAAAGATTCAAGTCGGATTTGGGCCTTTGGTTGAAGGCTTCATCCGCGTGCCCGTCAACGATGAACAAGCGCTCATTGAAGCCACCCAAAACAATCCCAACGTGGTTGCGGTCTTCATGGAAGCCATTCAAGGCGAAGGCGGTATCAACAGCATGCACATGGATTACCTCAAAGCCGTCCGCGCCCTTTGCGACCAACGCGACTGGCTGTTGATGATCGATGAGGTGCAGTGTGGCATGGGCCGAACGGGCAAATGGTTCGCTCACCAGTGGGCCGACATCAAACCCGATGTGATGCCTTTGGCCAAGGGTCTGGGCTCTGGCGTGCCGATTGGCGCTGTCGTGGCTGGACCCAAAGCTGCTCAGATCTTTCAACAAGGCAACCATGGCACCACTTTTGGCGGCAACCCTCTTGCCATGAGAGCGGGCATTGAGACCATTCGCATCATGGAAGAAGATCACTTGATCGACAATGCAAGCAAAATGGGAACCTACTTGAGCGAGCAACTCACCGCCAACTTGGGTGGCTTGCCTGGGTTCAAAGAGATCAGGGGCAAAGGCCTCATGATTGGCATCGAGTTGGACCGCCCGTGCTCGGCCCTCATGCAACTTTCTCTTGAGGCGGGCCTTTTGCTGAGCGTGACCGCCGACCGGGTCGTTCGCTTGGTGCCCCCATTGATCGTGACCCCAACCGAGTGTGACGAAATCGTCTCCATTTTGACGCCTGTGGTTCGCTCCTTTCTTGAACAAGCATGAAACACTACCTTCAATTTTCCGATCTGTCTTTGGAAGAGTATGCGTACATTTTTCAGCGCACGGTCTACATCAAGCACAAGTTCAAAACCTATCAAAAGCACCGCACCTTGGTCGACCGAACCATGGCCATGATTTTTGAAAAAGCCTCCACCAGAACACGGGTGAGCTTTGAGGCTGGCATGTACCAAATGGGTGGGTCGGTGGTGAACCTCACCACAGGAGACAGTCAATTGGGACGTTCTGAGCCCATCGAAGACAGCGCCAAAGTCATCTCTCGCATGGTAGACCTGGTGATGATTCGTACCTTCGGGCAAGACAAACTCACGGCTTTTGCCAACAACTCTCGCGTACCGGTGATCAATGGCTTGACCAATGAATTTCATCCTTGCCAAATCTTGGCCGACTTGTTCACCTTCTTTGAGCACAGAAACCTTGGCAAGTCTCCACTTGAAAGCCTCAAGGGCATTGTGGTTGCATGGGTAGGCGACGGTAACAACATGGCCAACAGTTGGCTGCAGGCTGCTGACTTGTTGGACTTCAAGGTCCACGTGAGCACGCCCAGTGGTTATGAAATTGACCCCCGTATCTCAGGCTTGAAGTCAGCCAAGAGTTTCAAAGTTTTTAAAGACCCTCATGAGGCCTGCAAAGGTGCTGACTTGGTCACCACCGATGTTTGGACCAGCATGGGGTATGAGGCAGAGAACGCCAAACGCCAAGAGGCCTTTGCCGATTGGTGCGTGGACCAAGACATGATGGCTCTGGCCAAACCCAATGCCCTGTTCATGCACTGCTTGCCTGCACACCGTGGAGAGGAGGTGAGCGCCGAAGTCATCGATGGTCCTCAGTCCGTGGTTTGGGACGAAGCAGAAAATCGCATGCATGTCCAAAAGGCCTTGATGGAGTACTTGATTTTGGGTCGTCAATCAGACGCGGCTTGAACAGTGCATCAAGGTCTGCATGAACAGCTTTGACTGCCAACAGTGTGGCGCTTGCTGTGCAAGCTTTAGGGTTGATTTCTCGAGCCAGGAGCTTCAAAGCATTGGAGGGACGACACCCGATGGGCTCGCTGACGTTTTAAATGAACAACTTTGCCGCATGCGCGGCACCGATCACTCGCCTCCTAGATGTGCGGCTCTGTATGGTCAAGTGGGAAGCTCCATCACTTGCGCCATTTATGAGTACAGACCCTCTCCATGCAGAGAGTTTGAAGCGGGCTCACAGGCCTGCTTGCAAGCCAGGCAAAGACACCATGTCAACTGAAGAGTTCAGCCCCAGGGCAAAGACCTCAGCGGTGCCCATACAACCAAGGCATGTCCAAGAGCCTCTCTCCAAGCAAGGACAGCCCCAGATCTCTGACCCCTGCAAACGCACCTTTGGCATGAAAGACAGAGGCATTGGTTTGGGCTCGGCTTTGAACACGCGCGTTTCTACGCCAGCGGCTCTGCGCATAATTCTCTAAGCGAAGCGTCACAGCCTGCTCCTCATGGGACCACGCGTTGGCCAACGCGTCTGCATCCTCGATGGACATGCCGGCACCTTGTGCCAAAAAAGGCAGCATCGCATGCCCAGCATCTCCCAACAACGCCAGTCGTCCTCGTGCCAATTGATGCGCACCTTTCAACGGATTTGTGTCAAAGAGTCGCCAAGGGCTCCACTCACCCACGGCTCTAAAGAGGTCATGCAAGTCTGGACTTGCGCCCTTCAGAGCCTGTGAGAAATGCCAATGCGACAGCTCCAAAGGAACTTGTTCGTGCCAAGTTTGCTGCAAAGGGGTTTGCACTGTGTCGTTGCTGTGCGTGGCGTCAAAGGGTACTTCCATCAAAACCACCATGTTGAGCCACTCACCACACCTGATGGGGTACTGAACCCAATGCATTTGAGGCCCCATATAGACTCGCACGCAACTTTGTCTTAACCTCAAGGGCAACAACTTTTGTGCAATGGTGGCACGGTATGCCAGATGGCGGGTGGCATAGATATGCCGATGTGGCCAATGCAACCTTCTGACATCACTGGAAACACCATCGGCTCCAATCAAGACCTTTGCACTGAGACTTTGAGGCTTGGACGATGAACTTGGCGCAAAAGTCTCCTTGTTGCTGGCCTCCACCTCCTGAGTCTTCGCTTCGATGTGCAACTGCACCTCTTGATCTGAACTTTTGCAGTCCAGCAAGGCCGTGCCCATGCGCAAATCGGTTTGTCCAATGGAGAGCATGCGCTCGTGCAAAATCGTTTGAAAGTCTGCACGGTGAAGGGTCGCATAAGGTGCCCCGTATCGGGCTTGGAAAGCGTCTCCTAAACTCAACTTGGCCAATGCCTTTTCTTGATCAAAACGAAAAACTTCGATGTGACTTGGCCAAGCCGCATAACGCTCGAGGGCTTTAGAGAGGCCAAAGCGTTGCAAGATTCGGGTGGAATTGGGGCCCAATTGAAGACCCGCTCCAACTTCACCAAAGATCGCCCGTTTTTCAAGCAAGGTGGTCTGCTGGCCCTTCAGACCCAGGGCGATGCTAGCACTCAAACCTCCCATGCCTGCACCTGCAATCACCACATCCATGGACATGCATTTCCTCTCAAAAAGACCCGTACCGCTTCAAGCACTTTGTTGACAAAATTCACTCACCGTGATCTCTGGCATATTGATCGAGTTTTGCATACCATTCATTTTTTTGAGACACTGGCATGAAGCTCGCTTCAAAGGAGCATTTGGCAAAAGTTATGGCATCTTTTGCTTGCAATTGAAGCGCTTGGAACGTTTGTAAATAGTTTTCATTGATATAGCCACCAAAATAAGCTGGGTCGTCGGAGTTGATGGTCACACACAGGCCTGAATCGAGCAAACGCTTGATCGGGTGCTGCCCCAAGTTCTCATAAACACACAGTTTCAGGTTGGACAAGGGACACACGGTCAAGGGAATTCTGTCTTTGGCCAAACGCGCGAGCAACGCCTCATCATGGATGGACTGAACGCCATGATCGATGCGCAACACGTTCAATTGATCCAACGCACTCCAAATATAGGCCGGCGGGCCCTCTTCCCCAGCGTGGGCCACGGCTTTGAGACCGAGCTTGTGGGCCCGAGCAAACACATCGATGAACTTCTCTGGCGGATGCCCCACTTCGCTGGAGTCCAGACCCACACCAACCAGGTGCTCTAGGAAAGGTTCAGCTGCGTTCAAGGTCTCCATCGCACTGGCTTGACTGAGGTGCCGCAAAAAACACATGATCAACTTTGACTCAAGACCCAAATGTCTTGCCCCATCTTTTGTGGCTCGAACCAAGCCTTGGATCACCGTTTGGAGGGACACACCTCGCTCGGTGTGGGTTTGGGGGTCAAAGAAAATTTCTGCATACACCACCCCATCGGCCGCGGCTTTTTTCAAATAGGCGTAGGTCATGTCATAAAAGTCTTGTTCCTTCAACAAAACACTGGCACCAGCGTAATAGATATCCAAAAAACTTTGTAAATCTTTGAAAGCGTAAGCTTTTCTTAGGGATGCCACCGAATCGAAGGGCAAGCTCACATGGTTTCTTTGGGCCAATTCAAAGATCAACTCAGGCTCTAAAGACCCCTCGATATGGATGTGCAACTCGGCCTTGGGCATCTTGGTGATCAAGTCGTGCAGTTGTGGACTTAAGGTGGGTGGTTGAACTGACATCATGGGCCTCAATCAAGTGGAAAAAAAAGAATTTCATCAAAGAATCAAGATTGCTCGAAAGTCATTGACATTGGTGAAGGTGGGGCCAGTCACAACCAGGCCACCAACTGCCTCAAAAAAACCATAGGCATCGTGTCGATGTAAAAAATCATCCACCTTCAATCCAAGTGCTTGTGCCTTTGCAAGCGTCTGGGGTCCGACCCATGCACCAGCATTGTCCTGCACGCCGTCAATGCCATCTGTATCTGCTGCAAGTGCCCAGATGTCACGAGCCCCGTTGAGCGACTTGGCCAAACTCAGGCTAAACTCACCGGCCCGTCCTCCGCGCCCAAAGACTGTACCAGACGTTGGCACAAGGGTCACCGTGGTCTCACCGCCACTCAGCAAGACACAAGGCTTCACAAAGGGCCCCAAGCCTTTGGAGCAGGCCTTGGCCAATGCAGCATGCACCATGGCCACGTCTTTGGATTCACCCTCAATCTCGTCTGACAAGATATAGGCCCTAAGGCCCTGAGACTCGGCCAAACGCGCTGCCGCCTCCAAAGAGGTTCGGGGCGTTGCAATGAGGTGAAGCTCATGTCTTGAACCCTCCAGTTGGCTGGCCTTTGGTGTCTCCAGGGTTTGCTGCTTGAGCGCATGCACGATCCCTGGTGGGAGTTGTATTTTGTATTTCTCAATCAAGGCCAGGGCTTGCGCACAAGTGGTTTCATCGGCCACGGTTGGACCACTGGCGATGGTGGCTGGATCATCACCTGGCACATCGCTGATGCACAAACTGAGCAACTTTGCGGGAGAGCAAGCTTGTGCAAGCCGCCCCCCTTTGATGCCCGAGAGGTGCTTGCGCACACAATTGATCTCTGCAATATTGGCGCCACTGTTCAATAGGGTTTGATTGATGGCTTGTTTGTCCGACAAACTCAAACCCTCCACGGGCAAGGTCAGTAGCGAAGAGCCTCCCCCTGAAATCAGCGCTATCACCAAATCATCTTGGGTGAGATGCTCGGTCATGGCCAGCATTTTTTTAGCGGCCAAAACACTCTGCTCGTCCGGTATGGGATGCGCGGCTTGCATGATATCAATGCGTTGGGTCAAAGGACTTGGATCCAAGGGCACATGTCCATAGCGTGTGACCACCAAGCCACTGAGCTCAGCTTCTTTGGGCCAATGCTTCTCCAAGGCCTGTGCCATAGAGGCCGCCGCTTTGCCTGCACCCAAGACGAGAGTTCGCCCCTTTGGGGGTTTGGGCAAGTAAGCTTTGAGATGGTGCTCAGGCAGGGCTCGCTCAATAGCTTTGCCCAACAGCTGGTTCAATAGATGCAAGGGTTCTGATGCGGGGTGACTTGACATGGGCCGTTAGGTAAATCGATAGTCTCTCTTGGGACAGATCACGCCGATCGCAAAACCATGGGTGGCATTTAAAAGTTTAAACCCATGATAAGCTCTCACCTCAAACCCATTCGGTTGTCGTGTCCATCTGTGGAAGTTTAATCTCAAAAGCCATTCTCCAAGCACCCCATGTCTCAAATACTCATCCACCAAGCCAACTGCATCTCCACGCAGGACCATCAAGAACGAGAACTCAGGGGTGGGAGCATCTTGATTCAAGATGGACTCATCAAAGAGGTGTTCGATGCAGCACAATTCAAAGCCAAGGGTGAGCATCTTTTAAGCCAGGTTGATGAGGTGATTGATGCCAGGCAGCATTTGGTGATTCCAGGCATGGTCAATTGCCACCACCACATGGTGCAATCCCTCACGCGAGCCTATTTGCCCGTTCAAAATGCAGAGTTGTTCTCATGGCTAAGGGGCTTGTATCCGATTTGGGCCAACCTGCGCCCTGAGATGGTTCAAGTGGCTTGCAAGGTCGCCATGGCAGAGTTGCTGATGAGTGGATGCACCACCAGCAGCGATCACTTGTACATCTACCCCAACGGGGTCAATTTAGAAGACAGCATCGAAGCGGCCAAA
>JBAXNB010000107.1:0-8536 GCA_037134015.1 Betaproteobacteria bacterium
GACTGATCTTTAAAAAATCAGGGTTGAACTGTTCATCCTTGGTGATGTTGATGAAGTTGACCTCATAGGGCAAATTCATTTCCTCAAGTGCGACAGAGATTTTTCTGCCATTGGGCGTGTCAAAAGCGTAAAGTTGGATTTTCATGATGGCTCCTTGATCAATGACTTGGTTCGAAAAAATAATAACAACGAAGGTTTGCTCATCATCCCTGAACAAACCCTGCAAAAAAACACTCAAACATCCTTTGAAGTCTCACGAACAAACCTGTTTTGCAAATGCCCTAAGCCGCTGATTTCAATATCAACAAGATCTCCACCAAGCAAGTCCGGCGATGTCCCATCGGTCCCCATCCATACAACGTCCCCAGGCCAAAGGGTCAAGTACTTTGTCATCTCAACCAAAAAGGTAGGAACGTCAAAAATCATGGCGTTGGTTTTATAAACCGTTTTCTCTACCCCATTGACTTTAACGGTGGTGATGGCCTTCTCGGGCTTGAATTCGGTATCGATCCAAGGTCCCATGGGCTTGAAAGTATCTATGTTTTTACTTCTCCAGAAAGTTCGATCAGATTTTTGCCAAGTCCGCTCACTCACATCGTTGCCAATCGTATAACCCAACACACATGACAAGGCGTTGTCATGCGTCAAATGCTTTGCCTTTTGACCAATGACCACCACCAACTCACCTTCGTAGTGAATTTTTTCAGTGGCATCTTTAGGTATGACAACATCTTCCAAATGTGCGACCAAGGCGTTGTTTGCGCGATAGCCTATATCCGCCTTTTTAGGCAGCGCTGGCTCGATCCCCTGCTTTTTAGCAACCTCCATCACATGCTCGGAATAATTAAGACCCGCACAATAAAAGGTTCTTGGGACGACGGGAATTTCAATTTTTACCTGGCTTAAATCAAGGCACGACCCCTCTACTTGGTACCCATCAAATGGGTTGCCTGAGACCCGTTGAACTTTGTCGCCTTCAACCAAACCGTATTGGGTTTGGTTGTTCAATGTGTATCTGATCCAACGCATGACATGAATCCTTTTTTTGAATTTTTATCAATTGAACTGTTGATGCATTGCCACTTCTATCAGTTGAGGCCCTTGCTTAGACAAAATATTCTTAAGCGTTATGAAAAATTCCTTCAAGTCCCTCACCTTGAAGGCCTCTACGCCTTGCGACTTGGCCAGTCCAACCCAATCAAGGGCTGGAGAGTTGAGGTTGAGCATGCTCAACGCTTTTTCACCAGAACCTGTAGCTCCGACATTGATCAACTCACCCTTTAAAATTTCATAGGACTGGTTTGCAAAGATAATCACTTTAACGTTCAGATTTTCACGCGCCATCGTCCACAGCGCTTGAAGGGTGTACATCGCACTGCCATCGCCCTCGAGCGCCATCACCGTTCGATCAGGTGCAGCAATTGCGGCACCTACTGCGGCTGGCAAGGCAAATCCAATGGAGCCGCCCATTAAATTGAGCCAATCATGAGGTTGAGCCGTCGAGGTGAACGTATCAAAATCTCGTCCTGTTGTGATCGACTCGTCGACCACGATGGCATTTTCCGGGATCAAGGCGGCCAAAACCTTGGCTATACCAGTCTGATCGAATGGACCCTCTGGACATGTGGGTTGATCCAAGGAAGCCAAGATGGGCCTGAGTTGTGAAGCCCCTAAATGATCGACCAACATTTGAAGGGCCAGATGGATGTCATCTCCCAAAGCAGCGAGCTCATCAATGACACAGTCTTGTGAAAAAAGATAACTCGGCTTGTTGGGATAGCCAAAGAAAGCGACCGGTTTTTTGGCGCCGACCAACACAATGTGCTTGAAGTCCTTGAGCATTTCAAGAGCCGCGTTCACGGAGAACGGAATGGACTTGGCTTTGACTCGACCAGCCCCCCTTTGAATTCTGGCGTTGTTGTACTCAGAATGAATCACACAGCCCGTCTTAGCAGCAATTTGTCCCGCCAAAAACAACGACTCTGCTCTAAGGGCCAAGCCACCCAACAAAAGCGCTTTGGGCTGGGGTGAAGCCAATACCTGGGCGATTCGTTCAATGCATGCTTGCGACACCTGGGGTCTAGGGGGCGCCTTCTTTGCCCTGACAACCTCACCACCAGGACCCCATGCCGTGTCGGCTGGCAAAATCAAGGTTGCCACCTGCCCTGGAGCTTTTAGAGCTTGTTCAATGGCCAAAGCACCGTCCTTTGAAACCTCCATGGAATGCTTGGTGGTTTTGACCCAATGGGACATAGGTCTTGCAACCCCCTCAATGTCAGAGGTCAAAGGCGCATCACATTCGATGTGATGCAGTGCATGCTCGCCCACGATATTGACAACACCAGAATTGGCTTTTTTGGCATTGTGTAAATTGGCCAAACCATTGCCAAGTCCAGGCCCCAGGTGAAGCAAAGTTGAAGCTGGTTTATCGGCTATCCTGTAATAACCATCAGCTGCACCCGTCACAACCCCCTCAAAAAGACCCAACACGCATCGAACGCCAGGCACTTTGTCCAAGGCTGAGACGAAATGCATTTCTGAAGTTCCAGGATTTGTAAAACACACCTCCACGGCATTTTCAGCCAGGGTTAGAACCAAACTTTCAGCACCGTTCATGACAAATAAACCTCAAAGTAGACAACAAATAAGAAGCTGGCTCAATATCCGATACCGATGATACTGATCCTGAGCGTTCTTTCAATGCCTGATAGTATGGAGTAATTTGACCTTGGCCGCTAGAGCAAAAACGAGGTTAAAGCACCCACATTGAACTTACCGCAATTGACATGAGCAGGGTATTTTTCTGACCTAGAAGGGGGCGAAACCCCAATCCGCAGCTTAGAAGAGTTGGTGTTGAGTTGTAACACTATGAATTCAAACACTTTTTATGACTGCGAAAAAAAGTTTGTTGTTCAGCTCCCCTTCGTCTTTAGAGTTGCATTACCCTACTCGCTTCTTTTAGCTGGACGAAAGAGATAGGGATCCGCCCAAGCACGGAAGAACCCAGCGATAGGTCCAAGCGACGGCGGTGCGCATCATGATCAAGCTAGAACGCACCGTGATCGAATCAGAAACTGAGCCTGCACTTGAGCAAATGTTGACCGCTTTTGACCCTGTAAAACACAGTGGTGAGCTGATGGCTGGCGGGCTACGAGGCGCAAAGGCACTTGAAACACCTACCAACCGGCAGATATCCACTCTCCATCTTGGTAGTAATGCACCTGGTCTAAATAGATGAGCGCCCTGTCATTACCAATCCATCTTTCAGATTTCAAAGAAGATGGCAATGAATTTTTGGCAATAATTTTTTTCTGACTCAGATTGATTTCAAACTTGGTCGTTTCATTTCTGGTGAATGCATAGTAATCAGACGGCTTGCCATAAGTGTATGGCGTAGGTGTTTGGTGCACTTTTACGGGCATGGCTACTTTGGCTTGGCCGTTTGCTATTTGAATGGCAATGCCATGATGGTCTTGCAAAACTGTGGCATCTGTGCCTCTTTTGCCAATGATCAACCTGTCTGCTTCTACGGGTTTGCTCGGTTGGCTAATGTCAATCAGAGCCACCTTCACGCCCTGGTACCAAGCCATGCGGCCATCACCCAAGGTTCCATCGGTGACGGCGTCTTTGCCAACACCCAACAGCAAGCTTTCGTTCAATGGAAACAGGTAATCGGAATAGCCGCTAACTTCTAAGCTACCTGCTACTTTGGGGTCGGTGGGGTCTGCAAGGTCCAAAACATAAAGAGGATCGGTTAGCCGATAGGTTACCAAGTAGCCTTTGTTGCCCATGAGGCGAGAGGCATAAAGGCGCTCGCCTGGCTTGCCCAGGGGCTCTGGGCGTTTGGCATTGGGTAACTCGCCCACCAAAGCCAGCGTGCCTAGTTTCTCTTGCAGAACCGATAACCGACCTGGTGAATCTGAGCTTTCATTGGTACTGATAGACGCCAATGGGGCAATGGCCGGAGCAGGTGCAATGGGTGCGCCAACCGCTATGGGGGTTGCTACCGGTACGGCCACCATGATGGGGAAGGACCAGCTGGTGCGGGTTTCGGTAATGACATGCAATGCGCCATTGAACTCGCCCATGCGAAAAGACTTTCTTTTTTGATCAAAGCCTAAATGACCTTTGACATTGCCAGAGCCCCTGTAGTCCATGTTCAAACCTTGAAGCGCAAACTTGTGAAGGTCTGTGCTGGTCTGTGCCGCGTATTGCGGCACAGTGCCCGAGATGCTGTAGCTGGTGCGTGTGGTAGCCAAATAAATGTTTTGCTCCGACATGTAAAAAGCCTCTGTGCCACCTGTAAAGCAACGAGCGGAATGAGAGTGCTTGTCAGTAGCCAAGCCAATTGCAACCAACGTAATGACGTCGGCACTGCTACTGACATTACCGGATTGCAGCAAGCACGATGCTGGGTCAACCAAGGGTTGCTCTGCTGCGCCATCTATGCTGATGGTGGGCAAGTAGTCTGTAGCTTTAAGAGCAGACGAGCCTGCAGACAAAACTTGAGGATAACTTCTTTGCACCATGTAAAGCGTAGCACCTATTCTTCTGGAACCAATCAGATGACCGGTCAATTTGATCTGCCGAGTTTGTTTCAAACTGCCCGATGCAGGCGCATTGACCATTAATATTTCAGTGGCACCATTGCGCCACGATGTTGGTACAAACCAATCTTTGGCTGGCATGGTGCTATACAACAAGCCCGCATTTTGGGTGCCAATGGCTACAATTTGATTTCTGTCGGCGTCAAGGAACAAACTGTTGCCATCTACACCTTTAGAAAAACCCAACTTGTATGAATCTGACGGCATCAAGTTGGGGCTGCTTGAATTGGTACTTAGCATTTGTCGGTTGAGCAAGGATCGGCCAGCATTGTTGGGAAGTGGATCAATGCTGTACACGTAAGTGGCATCGGCCTTCACCAGATCGGCTTCGTCTACACCCGCTTCTTGAAGCGTTGTTTGCGATGGCGTGGTTGAGGTTGAAGTGCTTGTGGTGTTTGGAGCGCTTGGTGCACTGGCAACTGCAACGCTAGCAGCGGGCACCGCAAGTGGAACGACTTGCACCTTGTCAGCGGCCGTTAATGATTTTTCAAAATAGGCTTTGAGCTCTGTGGCGTTGGTGGCCTTTAGGCTCCAAGCAAGTGCGTCGCCCGACGTAGGGAAAACATCTCTCAGCAAAACGTCTGAAGAAACTGAAGAAGTACTAGAACCGCCAGAACAAGCGGCAAGTAAAGTGCAGGTCATCAGTGCAAGGGCTAATCGAGTCATGTTTAATTACTTTTGTCCACCATATAGACTTTTACTTTACCACTCAAAAGTTATTAAGTAAACTGTATGCCATTTGTTCATTCCTGCAATCAAGTTGCATTCCTTTTCTGACAAAGCCTTCGTGACAGCATCACCTTCAAAGGGCAGATTGCCATACTCGTTGATGTAACTTTTACCTTGAATCCCGGTAATTGGGTAGAGCCTCCATGAGGCATCGTCAAGTTAACCACAAAATGTTTAGCATTGCTTTGCATCTATGTACTTATGGTTACAAACTTAAATATCAAAAAAATGTAGATAAAGGGTTTCACGACATAGAAAAATAATCAAGTCAAAATTCCCGATTTTTCATCTGTTAAAAATCAGGGAAGAACCTACCCAAAACGACTTTTAAACCACCTGCAAGCGTTAGTAAATTTGCTGGCTATTTATCAAATAAAACAACTAAAGTATTGCCCATCGATAAGATGAATGATCCCACACAAAAAGCTTGGTCAAAGTCATAACCAAGTTAGCAACAGGATCGAATTGAAATTGGTCTGCCCGGAGGGGATCGAACCCCCGACCCACAGCTTAGAAGGCTGTTGCTCTATCCAACTGAGCTACGGACAGATTGAAATTTAAAATGTATTTTTAATTACGGATTTAATTATTTAATCGCGTCTCAACAAAAGGGCTCCCGAAGGAGCCCTTTTTTCAACTTTGGTCGGGGCGAAAGGATTCGAACCTTCGACCCTCTGGTCCCAAACCAGATGCGCTACCAGGCTGCGCTACGCCCCGATTCACAAATTGTAACCTGTATATTGTTCAAGGACCGCCATAAATTCAATTTAATTCCACAAAAGACTGGGGGTTTATCCCAAAAACCAAAGGCTTTCTTCATCCCCAGCGCCAGTGGTATTCAACCCCTACCTTTTACAACTTGGAGCGCTCTCATGAATAATTGGCGATCAAGAGAATTCTTCAATTAAGATACGTTTTTACCTAGACCCCAAAGACTTCGCACCATGAAACTCTCTTTGCCCTCTCTTTATTCTTCGTCTTTTGAAGCTGCAAAAACCCCGAGGGGTGCGAGTCTTTGTTCATTGACATTGTTTTTGATGCTATTTTTGTCCTCACCTGTTGAAGTTTTGGCAGGTAAAACTTTGGATGCCATCAAACAAAGGGATCAAGTCGTTTGCGGGGTTAACACTGGCTTGGCGGGCTTTGGCGCGGCCGACAGTCAAGGCAAATGGACGGGCTTGGATGTGGACATCTGTAAAGCGATTGCCAGTGCAGTTCTCGGTAGCGCGGAAAAAGTTAAATTTATCCCCTTGTCCGCTCCACAGCGCTTTACAGCCCTTCAGTCAGGCGAGATCGACATTTTGTCCAGAAACACGACCTTCTCCCTGAGCCGGGATGCCTCTTTGGGCCTGCACCAAACTGCTGTGACCTTCTATGACGGTCAAGGCTTCATGGTTCCCGTGAAGTCCAACATCAAAAGCGCCAAACAACTGAAGGGCGCAAGCGTGTGTGTTCAATCTGGAACCACAACCGAGAAAAATCTGACCGACTTCTCCAAGGCTCATAAATTAGACATCAAACCCATCGTCTTTGAAAAGCTAGAGGCTGCAAATGCGGCCTACTTCCTTGGCCGCTGCAAAGCTTACACCACAGACGCCTCTGGCCTGGCTTCCATTCGGTCAAAAGAAGCAAAAGACCCCAAAGAGCACCTCATCTTGCCAGACCTGATCTCTAAAGAGCCTTTGGGTCCCATGGTCAGACGGGGCGATGATGAGTGGCTGGCCATCAGCAAATGGGTGATCTTTGGCCTCATTGAAGCCGAGGAATATCAAATCAACTCAAAAAACATTGAAAGCCTGAAGAACCAGTCTACCGATCCGGTGGTCATGAGGCTGATTGGTAAATCCGAGGACATGGGCAAACTGCTGGGCCTTGACCGAGAATGGCTCGCAAGACCCCTATTGCAAGTGGGCAACTATGCTGAAATATTCGACCGAAATGTGGGTGAAAAAACACCCTTGAACTTAAAACGTGGCATCAACGCTTTGTGGTCGCAAGGTGGTCTTCAATATGCCATGCCTATTCGCTAAAGTGGTTTGCCTTGCCTCCAATGTGTCCATCCCCTTTTGAAGCTCACCTTGAATCTGTTTGAACTTTGGCACCACAAACGCACAAGACAGTGGTTGATCCAGACCGCTGTCGTCATGGCCATCTTGACCCTTCTTGGATGGCTTGGCTACAACACCTGGGTCAACCTCAAATCTAGAGGTATCCAGTCCGGGTTTGATTTTTTGACGGAGAGCGCTGGCTTTGACATCGGAGAGCATTTCTTGCTCGCCTTTGATTCTTCTGACAATTATGGCTGGGCCTTTTTGGCGGGTCTCTTGAACACGCTCAAAGTGTCGATCTTGGGTCTGATCATCTCAAGCCTTCTTGGTTTGCTGGTAGGTACAGGACGCACCTCACCTCAAACATTGATCCGTTGGTGCTCGCGCGCTTACGTGGAGTGCCTCAGAAACGTGCCTCTTTTGTTACAACTGCTGATGTGGTATGTCTTGTTGATTGAATACCTACCGTCATCAGAAACACCTTATTCTTGGTTCAATGCCATCTATTTAAGTCAAGAGGGCTTGAGCATGCCGATGTTGATGTGGCAACCCCATGAAAGCAACGCTTTTTTTGATGTTCAATTGATATGGTCTTGGCCTACCATGGATAGATTTGGCATCCATAGCGACATGAATTTAAGCCCTGAATTCATCGCCTTGACCTTTGCTTTGAGTTTGTACACCAGCGCCTTTGTTGCAGAAATCGTCAGAGCTGGGATTGAATCCGTTCCAAAAGGACAAATTGAAGCCGCAAAGAGCGTGGGTCTGGACAACTTTCAAATCAGTCGCTTCGTCGTTTTACCCCAAGCGGCCCAACTCATTCGACCGCCTTTGACCAATCAGTATTTGAACTTGATTAAAAATTCCTCCTTGGCTGTTGCGATCGGCTACCCCGATGTGGTGAGCATTGCCAACACGGCCTTGAACCAAACGGGACGAGCCTTGGAGTGCATCTCGATTTTGATGACCCTCTATTTGATGCTCTCTTTGATGGTTGCATGGGGCATGGGTCGCTTCAAAGACGCCAGCAGCCTAGCCATTGAAAAAGACCAAGAAGCCCAAGATCGCGCTCAGCAAAGGCCCCATAGAAAAGGGAGCAGCCATGCATGATCAGATGCCACACCACGAACACTCGATGGTGAGCAGCCACTT
>JBAXNB010000108.1:0-8481 GCA_037134015.1 Betaproteobacteria bacterium
AACATGGCAAAAGTTCAAGCTAAAGTGCAAGACGACAGTCGTGACGACGGCATGCGTGAGAAGATGATTGCGGTCAACCGTGTCACCAAGGTGGTGAAGGGTGGACGTATTCTGGCATTCGCCGCATTGACAGTGGTCGGAGACGGTGACGGTCGCGTTGGAATGGGCAAGGGCAAATCGAAAGAAGTGCCTGCAGCAGTTCAAAAGGCGATGGAAGAGGCGCGTCGCAACATGCAAAAAGTGTCGTTGCGCAATGGATCGATTCACCACAACGTCACGGGCCACCATGGCGCGGCTGTTGTGATGATGGCACCAGCTCCTAAGGGAACCGGCATCATTGCGGGTGGTCCAATGCGTGCGGTGTTTGAGGTCATGGGCATCACAGATATCGTGGCAAAAAGCCATGGCTCTTCAAATCCTTACAACATGGTTCGCGCAACTTTAGACGCGTTGGAGAAATCAACAACGCCCTCCGAAGTTGCCGCCAAACGTGGTAAGACCGTTGAAGATCTTTTCGTTTAAAGGTGGGAGATAAAAAATGACAACGCCTGGAAAAGTTAAAGTTCAGCTCGTTCGCAGCCCCATTGGCACCAAAGAAAGTCACCGAGCCACGGTTCGTGGATTGGGACTTCGTGGCGTCAACAGCGTGAAGGAATTGGAAGACACGCCCGCGGTCCGCGGCATGATCAACAAGATCAGTTATCTCGTCAAAGTGCTCTAAAGGGTAGAACGATGGAACTCAACAACATTAAACCTGCAGACGGTGCCAAGCACGCCAAAAGGCGTGTGGGTCGTGGTATTGGCTCAGGCCTTGGAAAAACCGCTGGACGTGGTCACAAGGGACAAAAATCTCGCGCTGGTGGCTACCATAAAGTGGGTTTTGAGGGCGGTCAAATGCCTTTGCAACGTCGCTTGCCAAAGCGTGGCTTCAAGTCCCATTTGCTTAAATACAATGCAGAAATCACCTTGACCACGCTTGAGCGTTTGGGTCTTCCTGAAGTGGACATGCTGACCTTGAAGCAAGCGGGTTTGGTGGGTGAAATGATCAAGGTCGTTAAAGTCATCAAAACAGGTGAGTTGACAAAAGCTGTCAAGTTGACCGGTATTGGCGTTACGGCAGGTGCTCGTGCAGTGATTGAAGCTGCTGGCGGATCGATCGCTTAAACCCCAACAGCAGCACCCAGGACGCATCAATTGGCTACCTCTCCAACATTGGCAAAAAATGACAAGTATGGCGACTTGCGTCGTCGGCTGATCTTTTTGTGTTTGGGCTTGGTGGTTTATCGCATGGGTGCGCACATTCCAGTTCCGGGTATCGATCCCAACTCACTGCAAGAGCTCTTCAAAGGGCAGCAGGGGGGCATCTTGAATTTGTTCAACATGTTCTCGGGTGGAGCGCTCTCTAGGTTCACGGTGTTTGCTTTGGGGATCATGCCCTACATCTCGGCCTCGATCATCATGCAGTTGTTGACCTATGTGTTGCCCACTTTGGAGCAATTGAAAAAAGAGGGTGAGTCAGGCCGTCGCAAAATTACGCAGTACACCCGCTATGGGACCTTGGGCTTGGCAATGTTCCAGTCCATGGGAATTGCCTTGGCGCTGGAGTCTTCTCAAGGTTTGGTGTTGTCACCAGGCATGGGTTTTAGGGTGACGGCGATGGTCAGTTTGACTGCTGGCACCATGTTTTTGATGTGGCTTGGTGAACAAATCACCGAGCGCGGACTGGGTAATGGAATATCCATTTTGATTTTTGCTGGTATTGCAGCGGGTTTACCCAATGCGGTGGGCGGTTTGCTTGAGTTGGTGAGGACGGGTGCCATGAGTATTTTGGTGTCCTTGTTCATCGTTGTGCTGATTGGCTTGGTGACTTATTTTGTGGTTTTTGTAGAGCGCGGGCAAAGAAAAATCTTGGTCAATTATGCGCGTCGACAAATGGGCAACAAAGTCTATGGCGGTCAGTCGTCTCATTTGCCCTTGAAGATCAACATGGCGGGTGTGATTCCGCCGATCTTTGCGTCCTCTATTATTTTGTTGCCTGCAACGATCGCCAGTTGGTTCAGCACGGGTGACAGCATGAGATGGCTCAAAGACATCTCCAGTGCCTTGTCGCCTGGACAGCCTGTGTACATCATGTTTTATGTGGTGGCCATTGTGTTCTTTTGCTTTTTCTACACCGCTTTGGTGTTCAACAGCAGAGAAACAGCGGACAACTTGAAAAAGTCAGGTGCATTTGTGCCTGGCATCAGACCGGGCGAACAGACGTCCAAATACATTGATAAAATTTTGGTGAGATTGACTTTGGTGGGTGCGGTCTACATCTCCTTTGTTTGTTTGTTGCCAGAGTTCTTGATTTTGAAGTACAACGTACCGTTTTATTTTGGCGGTACCTCATTGATGATCATTGTGGTGGTGACCATGGACTTCATGGCCCAGGTACAAAACTATTTGATGAGTCAGCAGTACGAGTCTTTGCTTAAAAAAGCTAACTTTAAAACAACAGCGGGTGCTTGAACGACATGGCAAAAGATGATGTCATTCAAATGGCTGGTGAAATTGTAGAAAACTTACCCAACGCAACTTTTAGAGTGAAGTTGGAAAACGGACATGTGGTCTTGGGCCATATTTCAGGCAAGATGAGGATGCATTACATTCGAATTCTGCCTGGAGACAAGGTGACGGTTGAACTGACACCTTATGACCTGACCCGTGCAAGAATTGTGTTCAGGGCCAAGTGAATTTGAGCTTTGAAGGTGTTGAAAAGATGATTTCATCTTTGAGGGCTGTCCTCAAGGGTGACCTCAAAAACTTTGTTAGGAGAAAGAGCAATGAGAGTTTCAGCTTCGGTTAAGAAAATTTGCCGCAATTGCAAGATCATTCGCCGCAAGGGTGTGGTCCGTGTAATTTGCACGGAACCCCGTCACAAACAGCGCCAAGGCTGATTGAATAGGATTAAAGAGGACGCATATGGCACGTATCGCTGGCATCAACATACCCCCCCACCAACATTCTGAGGTGGGACTCACGGCTATTTTTGGAATAGGTCGTACACGCGCTCGCAAGATTTGTGAAGCCTGTGGGATCGCTTATTCAAAGAAAGTCAAAGATTTGACGGACGCAGATTTGGAAAAAATCCGCGATCAAATCGCTCAATTCACGATTGAGGGAGATCTGCGTAGAGAGACAACGATGAACATCAAGCGTTTGATGGACATTGGTTGCTATCGCGGTTTCCGTCATCGCAGAGGGTTGCCCATGCGTGGGCAAAGAACCAGGACGAATGCACGTACCCGCAAGGGACCACGTAAAGCAGCCGCGTCATTGAAGAAATAAGATAAGGCAATACCATGGCAAAAGCACCCTCAAACAGCGCTGCACAACGTGTACGTAAAAAAGTTCGCAAGAATGTGGCTGACGGCATTGCGCACGTTCACGCATCCTTTAACAACACCATCATCACGATCACTGATCGTCAAGGAAATGCTCTGTCTTGGGCATCTTCTGGCGGACAGGGATTCAAGGGTTCACGTAAATCCACGCCTTTTGCCGCTCAGGTTGCATCAGAAGTGGCTGGACGTGCTGCAATTGATCAAGGCATCAAAAATTTAGATGTTGAGATCAAAGGACCTGGACCAGGACGCGAATCTTCAGTTCGTGCATTGGCTGCGCTTGGCATTCGGATCAATTCCATTGCTGACGTGACGCCTGTTCCACACAATGGATGTCGCCCGCAAAAGCGCCGTCGCATTTAATTTCAACCAAGCCCACCGCCACGGGTGCAAGACCTGTGGCTAACTGTCTTTTAACCAAGACAGCAATCACGCAAAAGGAAACAAGCAAGTGGCACGTTATTTAGGGCCTAAGGCCAAACTATCTCGCCGTGAAGGCACCGATTTATTTTTGAAAAGCGCTCGTCGCTCCATCAGCGATAAAGCTAAATTTGATTCAAAGCCAGGCCAACACGGCCGTACGTCTGGACAAAGGACGTCTGACTTTGGTTTGCAATTGCGCGAAAAACAAAAAGTCAAACGCATGTATGGCGTCTTGGAGCGTCAATTCAGACGCTACTTCGCAGAAGCTGATCGCCGTCGCGGCAACACCGGCTCAAACCTGTTGTTCATCCTAGAGTCACGCTTGGACAATGTGGTTTACCGCATGGGTTTTGGTTCCACCCGTGCTGAGGCGCGCCAGTTGGTTTCTCACAAAGCCATCACGGTGAACGGCGAGCAAGTCAACATTCCTTCTTTCTTGGTCAAGACGGGAGACGTGATTGCTGTTCGCGAAAAGTCCAAAAAACAAGGACGTGTGACCGAAGCCTTGCAACTCGCCACTCAAGTTGGTTTGCCAGCATGGGTCGAGGTCAATGTAGACAAAGCTGAAGGTACTTTCAAGAAAGTACCTGATCGCGACGAATTTGCTGCTGACATCAACGAATCGTTGATTGTCGAGCTGTATTCGCGTTAATTCTGGTTGATTCATTCAGCCGTTTAAGTCCCCTGTGATAAAAACAGGGGTTGAACATTCAGCCTTACCGGTGTAACGAGCCGAGGGTATTGAGAGGAAATCCGAATGCAAACCCAATTGTTGAAACCAAAAGCCATTAATGTAGAGCACGTTGGACACAACCGTGCAAAAGTCACTTTGGAGCCCTTTGAGCGTGGCTATGGCCACACCTTAGGCAATGCTTTGCGCCGCGTGTTGTTGTCCTCTATGGTCGGCTATGCCGTGACCGAGGTCACCATTGCTGGCGTGTTGCACGAGTACTCTTCCATCGACGGGGTACAAGAGGATGTGGTGAACATTCTTTTGAATCTCAAAGGTGTGGTCTTCAAATTGCACAACCGCGATGAAGTGACCTTGAGCCTCAGAAAAGATGGAGAAGGTGTTGTCAGCGCTGCTGATATTCAAACGCCTCATGATGTGGAGATCATCAATCCTGAGCACGTGATTGCCAATTTGTCACAAGGTGGCAAAATTGACATCCAACTCAAAGTTGAAAAAGGTCGCGGCTACGTGCCCGGTACCGTTCGTCGCTATGGCGAAGAGCCCTCAAAATCCATTGGACGCATCGTGCTTGATGCATCTTTTTCTCCGGTCAGCCGTGTGAGCTACAGCGTTGAGAATGCTCGCGTTGAGCAACGCACGGACTTGGACCGTTTGGTGGTTGAAATTGAAACCAATGGTGCGATCACTGCTGAAGATGCGGTTCGTGCTTCCGCCAAAATTTTGGTTGAGCAGTTGGCGGTCTTTGCCCAATTGGAGGGCAGCGAGTTGGCCGCCTTTGACTCACCCTCTCCACGCAACGCACAACAATTTGATCCCATCTTGTTGCGCCCAGTTGATGAGTTGGAGTTGACGGTCCGTTCAGCCAATTGCTTGAAAGCGGAGAACATTTACTACATTGGTGACTTGATCCAAAGAACAGAAAATGAACTCTTGAAGACGCCTAATTTGGGTCGCAAGTCATTGAACGAGATCAAGGAAGTATTGGCCTCACGTGGTTTGACCTTGGGCATGAAGCTTGAGAGCTGGCCACCTGCGGGACTTGACGGCAAGCGTTGAGCATTTGCTTGATGTGAGTGAGTAAGGCGGTGAAAACTGCAAACAGGTGAGTGGACATTTCACCAGCCTCTTGTACCTGATACGGCAAGGGGTCAAACATAAAACCTTTAAAAGGAGCTGACACATGCGTCACGGACACGGACTTAGAAAACTCAACAGAACCAGCGAACATCGCTTGGCCATGCTTCGCAACATGATGAACTCTTTGCTAGAGCACGAGGTCATCAAGACCACGCTGCCCAAGGCCAAAGAATTGCGTCGTGTGGTGGAGCCCATGATCACCCTAGCGAAAGCGCCTTCATTGGCCAACCGTCGCTTGGCGTTCAATCGTTTGCGCAACAGAGACAATGTGGTCAAACTCTTTGCCGAGTTGGGCCCACGTTATCAAACAAGACCCGGCGGATACACACGCATCTTGAAAATGGGATACCGTGTAGGCGACAATGCACCGATGGCACTCGTTGAGTTGGTGGATCGCCCAGAGGTGGAAGAAACTTCCCCAACACCAGCAGAATAAGTTACAATCACCCTCTTACCGCGCGATGGAGCAGCCTGGTAGCTCGTTGGGCTCATAACCCAAAGGTCGCAAGTTCAAATCTTGCTCGCGCAACCAACAGCAAAGTGAAACGTGATGAAGCATCACGCACTTGTTTGAAAGACAACCCACCCTTTGACTGAAGAGATTCGGTCCTCAAGGTGGGTTTTTTTTCGTCAGACGCATCCAAAGCTTCAGTGAGTTCAAGGAAAGAGAACATGGAAATTCAGCGCTTTGCCAAGGCCCAGGATTTTGCCGATGTGACAGCGTGGTCCCTCGATGACCATGATGAGAGGCGCATGGCACTAAAAGAGGCGCAATCGGTAGCGTTAGAGATCGATGGCGCTCAACAGATTTGGCATCGATTCGGGCGAATGGAGCATAGACCCTTGGTCTTGATCCATGGGGGCTCAGGCAGTTGGACGCATTGGATCAGAAATGTGCTTTCCTTGTCCAAAGAGCGGTGCGTGTATGCCTTGGACATGCCGGGCATGGGTGACTCAGACCTGCCACAGGGGGCCTCGGACGCGGATGATATTTCTTTGCCGGTTTCAGTGGGCTTGCGGCAATTGTTTGGCCATGAGCCTGTGGATGTGATGGGCTTCTCGTTTGGCGGTTTGACGGCAGGATTTTTGGCGTCACAGCACCCCGACTTGGTCAAAAGCTTGATCATGGTGGGTATACCTGGTTTGGGCTTGTTTGGCCCACCCATGCGTTTGAGGGGCTTGTTGCCAGGCATGGGCAGACAAGAGATTTTGGACGTCATGCACAACAATCTCTTGGCCATGATGCTGCACGACCCTGAAAGCATCGATACAGCTGCTTTGTACATTCAAGCCCACAATGTGCTCAGAGACCGGTTGCGCAAAAGAAGACTGGCCAGAGGAGACTGTTTGCTTCAAGAGCAAAAGAAGTGGACCTGCCCAGTGCACACGATTTGGGGCGAGTTGGACATTTTGTACAAAGAGACGATGCCACTGATCCCCCAAGCCCTGAGTGCTTGCAGGCACGTCTCACATCAAGTGATCAAGGGTGCCGGTCACTGGGTGATGTACGAAAAGCCACAGGCCTTCAACAATGCGGTGTTGGAAATTTTAAGTGACTGAGGCTCCACCAAAGAGGCGAGACATAGACTCAAGACACAAGTGATGTGGACTGTTGTACTATCATGACTAGACCTAAGCATTGAGCCCCTTTCAACACCACGCACATCACCTATGTTGTACAAATTCAAATCCAAAGCCAGTGGCGACGTGATCATGTTTGAGACGCACGCCAAGGCCTTGTTGGAGATCATGGGCAAAGACCCATCTGCAAAAGGCATTTTGCTGGTGGCCGATATGCCCAAGGCGCTCGAAGCGCTGGAGGTGGCGCTTAAAAAGCATGGCCATGAAGCCAATCATGAAGCCGAACATGAAGCGGATCATGAAGCGGATCATGAAGTGAGCCATGAGAAGGGTCACGCTTCACCCGCCAAGCATAGATCCAAAGAGCAGGAGCATGAGCAGGAGTCACTTGCGGTGAGTCTTGGACAAAGGGCTGCACCCATGCGGCAAATGATCAAGCAATGCATCCTAGAAGGTCACCCCATCGTGTGGGGTGTTTGATCGATTCAAGCATGTCCAGCGCGCACCCTTTTGATCGTTTGACGCCCTTTCATGTGGTCGATGCGGTGTGTGCCTTGGGTCTGGAGTTGGATGGGCGCATCACGTCTTTAAGCTCCTACGAAAACCGAGTGTATGCATTGCCTCAAGAGGATCAGCAAGAAAGTGTGGTGGCCAAGTTTTATCGACCCACGCGTTGGAGTCATGAGCAAATTCAAGAAGAGCATGCCTTTGCCCTGGAATTGACCGAGCAAGAGGTGCCCATGGTGGCGCCTCTTAGGCTGTGTGGGGCGACTTTGCATCCTTTGACTTTAGGCCAAGAAAGCCCACAGAGCTCTGTGGGGTCGGAGGGACAAAAGACCGATGCCCTTGATTTTTGGTTCAGTGTGAGTCCTGCAAGGGGTGGTCGCATACCGGAGTTGGATGACTTTGAGGTCTTGGAGTGGCTCGGGCGTTTCATTGCTCGACTGCATTCGGTGGGCCAGACCCGGGACTTTGTCAGTCGTCCAGAACTGAATGTGCAAAGCCATGGTTGGGCCGCCCGGACTTACATGCTCGATGCTTTTGAGATCCACCCAAGCTACAAAACTGACTGGGCCAAGATCACGCAAGAGGCCTTGGAGCTTGTTGAAAAAGCCTTTGTTGGCGGGTATCAAAAAATCCGTTTGCATGGCGACTGCCATGCAGGCAACATCTTATGGACACCCTTGGATCAAAAGGGTGTGGGAGGACCGCATTTTGTGGACCTGGACGATGCCCGCATGGGTCCAGCCATACAGGACT
>JBAXNB010000109.1:0-8380 GCA_037134015.1 Betaproteobacteria bacterium
GCACCAAGGTCAAGAGATGGATTTGTTGGCTCATTGGGTAATTGGTGCCGATGGTGGCAAGAGCGCGGTGAGGAAATCAGCGGGCATTGATTTTGATGGCTACACCTGGCCTGAACGCTACAGCGTGGTCAGCACAACCCATGACTTTTCTCACCTGGGCTACGCGGACAACGCCTATGTCAGCGACCCCGAGCAATGGGTCGCATTTTTTCGCATGCCTGATAAAGGGCCCCCAGGTTTGTGGCGCATGACCATTCCCGTGGGACAAGCCTACACGGATGAAGAAATTTTGGACCCCAAATATGCCAACTCGGTGTTTCAAAGGGTGCTTGGAACCTCAGCGGATGTTGTTTATCCGATTGTTCACCAAAGCGTTTACCGTGTGCATCAAAGGGTTGCCAACCAATTCAGGCGAGAGCGCGTTTTGCTCGCTGGAGACTCTGCGCACGTCAACAATCCGCTGGGTGGATTTGGCTTGAACAGTGGCATTCATGATGCGATGAATTTGTCAGATAAACTCGCTCGCGTGATCGTCAAAGGTGAAAGTCTTGACTTGCTCAATTTGTATGAGCGACAAAGAAAGACCGTGAACATGGAGTATGTTCAAGAGATTTCGATCAAAAACAAACACAATCTTGAAGAAGCTGACCCCAAAATCAGGCAAGAGCGTTTTGCGCAATTGAGAAAAATCAACGCCAACGACAGCTCACGTCGAGAGTATTTGATGGTCTCCTCCATGATCAACAGCATCAAGAAAGCCAATTCAATTTCTTGATCGTTGGTAGACGCCGCCGATGAACTATTTTTTTGAAGGACCGAAGATGTATTCAATCCATTTCTCGCAAAGACGTTTCTGCATGTCATGGGGTGCGCTTGCACTGGTTTTGCTCTCTTGGGTTCAAGCACCAGGCGCCCAAGCGCAATCCTCTGCTGCCACGCCTTGGCCTCAACGACAAATCAAAATCATCGTGCCTTTTGCTCCAGGGGGCAACACCGACGCCATTGCTCGCATCACAGCCGAGCGGCTCAGTCACGCCTTAGAGCAGACGGTCATTGTGGAGAACAAGGCCGGTGCCAACGGCGCCATTGCAGCCGACTTTGTGTCCAAGTCACCCGCAGACGGCTACACCTTGCTCATGGCGGCCATGCCTGTCTTGGCCATCTTGCCTGCCATCAGCAAAACCAACTACGAGCCTAGGAAGGACTTCATACCTATCAGCATTGTGGGCTCCAACCCCTTTGTGATGGCCATCAGCAAGTCGGTGCCCGTGAGCAATTTGCGAGAGTTCATCGCTTATGCAAAAGCCAACCCCGGCAAACTCAACTACGCATCAGGCGGCTCAGGCAGTGTGTCACACCTGTCGGCAGCTCTTTTTGTCAAGCGCGCCAATCTTGAGATGACCCACATCAGCTACAAAGGAGGTGGCCCAGCGGTGGCCGATCTTTTGGGCGGACAAGTGCAGATGTATTTTGGCAATTTGTCTGAGTTGGCCGCACACGCCAATGGAGGCTTGATCAACATCGTGGGGGTTTCTAGCGATTTGCGCGCACGACAGTTGCCCAATGTGCCCACCTTTTCAGAATCAGGGTTTCCAGGCTTTAAAACCCTCACTTGGAATGGCATTGTGGCGCCTGCTGCCACGCCGGCAGCGGTGGTCAATAAATTGGCAATGGTCTTGAAGGATGTGGTCATGCAAGCCGACACCCAGTCCAAGCTCTTGCAAATGGGTGTGGACCCCATAGGCAACACCCCCAGTCAGTTTGCAGAAGTGCTCAATTCGGACATTGGTATCTGGGCGGAGGCTGCAAAAGCCAGTAATTTAAAAATTGAATAAGCCCTTCACCATTCAGCCACCATCAAATCAGTTGGAGACAACCCATGTCAAACGATAGCCCCACCATACAACACGCTCCTTCGCTTGACGCCATGGCTTACAGAGCCAAAGTGGCTGTGGTGGTGCCTGCGACCAACACCATTGTGCAGCCCGAGATGGAAGCGATGCGCCCGCCGGGGGTCACCAATCACGTGACCCGCATGCGTTTGCCGCCCAGGCCCTATGACGACCAAAACGAGTACAAAAAAGCCTTGGAAACAGAAAAAGGCGACTTGGAGGATGCATTGGAGTCGGTGCTTTTGTGTGAACCTCATGTGGTCGCTCATGGGCATTCCATCCATTCTTTCCGAGGAGACGCTGAGGTGGCTGAGAAAGAGGAGAGGAGATTGGAGGCCTTGTGCGGCATCCCCTTCGTGACACCGTCTCGAGCTGTTTTGGCTGGCTTAGAGGCCATTGGTAACCCCAAAAGGATCTCGATTTTGACCCCCTATTGGCCCCCAGCCGATGAAATGATTGCAGCCTTTTTTACGGCTTGTGGTTATGAGGTGGTGAGCACGCATGGTTTGAGGTCGACGGGACCGACCGCTGTTGCGCGCTTCTCGCATGCGCAGATCATGGAGGGCTTTGAAGCGGTCAACCGCTCGAGTGCCGAAGCCTTGATCCATGTGGGCACCAATCTTCCCGTGTCTGCCATGACCCAAGAGATCGAACAAAAGTTCGCCAAGCCTCTGATCGGTGTGAATGTGGCCACGTATTGGCTCGCTTTAAGGCGCATTGGTATCAAAGACCCAATGCCTGGGATGGGTTTGCTAGCAGAAAAGTATTGACCTTTGGCTTATTTTTTTGGGTGGCGGGTCTTTTGAAGTCGAGTGATCAGACACTTTGCGGCTGATTTAAGTTCTTTCCCTAATCCACCTTTTTAAAAAGTATGGGATGATCCCTCTCTTTGTTTCTTCCCTTCTCTTTTGGCACAAGGCTCCAAGCATCTTGGAGTCCATGTGAGCAAGTGACTTGTGCCAAAGACACCTACCTTGATCGCTCAGTGCATGTTTCCTTCTAAATCGGTTTGTGTGAATGCGTTGGTCTGCGCAGTTTCTTTGTTCAATGGGCCATTTGCGCTCTCGCAAAACTACCCCAACAAGCCTGTTCGTGTGATCTCCGAGTACGTGGCGGGCAACGGTGGGGATGTTTTCTCTAGACAAATTTTGGGCAGCATCTCTTTGGCCATGGGCCAACCCATCGTGGTCGAGAACCGGGGCGGCTCAGGGGGCTTGGTGGCGGTGGAGGCCGCTAGGCGTGCACCAGCAGATGGGTACACTTTGCTGCTCGCATCCCAAAACGTTCCCGTCACCAGACGCTTCCTCTCCAAATCTGAACCGATCGATCCCTTGGTGGATTTGACCCCAGTCAGTGCGCTTTGGCGAACTTCCTTGGTCTTTGCCGTCAACCCTGCGTTTGCCTCGAAAAACATCCATGACTTGGTTGATTATGCAAAATCCCATCCAGGAAAGCTCTCCTACAGCACCACCGGGATGGGTACGCAAGGCCACTTTGCGGGTGCCAATTTCGCCAACATCACGGGCACCCAATTGCTTCACGTGCCCTACAACGACAATCGGCTCATCACCGATGTGATATCGGGTGAGCTGCCCATGACCATTGGCATCATCTCCATGGTGGCACCCCATGTGAAAGCCGGACGATTGCGCTTGATTGCATCTGCGGGACAAAAGCGTTCAGAGATGTTCCCCGAGGTGCCCACCGTCACAGAGTTCATGCCCAATTTTGAGCCTCCTCCCACGTGGACGGCTCTTTTTGCACCCGCGGGATTGCCCAAGGCCGTTTTAGAAAAACTCAACGCTTACGTTGTCAAAGGTCTAGCACCTGCCGAGCTCAGGGCGAAGGCCTCTGGGGATGGTTTTGATTTGATAGGAAATTCTGCTGAAGAGTTTGCAGTGCAAATCAAAAAAGACATTGAAATCGCTGGCCGCTTGGTCAAGACGGCTAAAATAGAACCCACTGATTAAGGAACATTGAAATGAAAATTTGTAGATACAACGACGGCTTAACGGGCCTCATCGAGGGAGAACGTGTTTATCCCCTGGACCATGCGCTGGCAAGTCTTGGTGCGGTCAAAGCAGGTGCCTCAGTGCAAGATCAAATCGCTGCCTTGAGCAACCCCAGTCTTGCAACCCAAGCAAGAAACGAGGCTTTAAAAGCGAGCTCTCTCGCCTTGGCCGATGTCAAGCTCTTGGTGCCCGTGGACAACCCCCCAGCCATTTGGGCGGCCGCAGCCAACTACAAAGCCCATCAAGCCGAGATGATCGGGCGTGTGGGTTCCAGCGACCGCTCGCACCTCTCGGCCGATGAGTTGATGGCAGAGATTTTTTTAAAGCCCAACAGTTCTTTGGTGGGACCTTCAGGCACGGTGATTCTTCCCAAAATCTCCAAGCACGTTGACTTTGAGTGCGAGTTGTGTGCGGTGATTGGTAAAACTGCCAAGAACGTGAGCGCTGAAAGTGCATTGGATTATGTCTATGGTTACACCATGTGTTGGGACATCAGCATTCGCGACCCCTGGGGCATTGGACGTCAAAACACGCGCAACATCAGAAAAGGTTTTGATACATTTTGTGGTGTGGGTCCTTGGATCGTTAGCCGAGATGAAATTGCTGAGCCACAGGCGCTTTTGATCGATGTTGAGCAAAACGGTGTGAACGTCATGAAGGCCAACACCGCAGACATGATCAACGGTCTGAGAGATTTGATTCGTTTTCTCTCCAGTGTCTGCACCTTGTCGCCTGGCACCTTGATCACCACGGGCACACCCGCAGGTGTTTCCAGATTGGCCCATGGGGATCATTTGCGTGGCACGATCACTGGCATCGGTGTCATGGATCTTCACGTCGTGGCAGAAAAGTAAAACCTCGATCCCTGGGGCTCCCCTTGTGAGAGACCCAGGGCCCAAGCTCCCGTTGTGAATGGTGGGCCTTAGCTTAGGCCCCTGATAGCATCTCATTAAGAGCCCTTAAAGAGCCCTTAAAGAGCCCTTAATGAGCTCTATGGCCTATTCGGCTTTGACGTTGGCGCTTGAAATGACTTTGGCCCATTTCACAATTTCCTCGGACAAAAACCTAGAGGCCTCCTCTGGGCTAGAGCCCACCGCCTCAATGCCCAAGCCCTCAAACCGTGCAAGCATTTCATTGGATCTCACGGCCTTGGAGACTTCCAGAGACATTTTGTTGACCACATCGCTGGGTGTGTTGGCAGGTGCCAAGAACAAGACCCATGTGGAGCCTTCGATGGCTGGGCCACCCGCCTCTACGATGGTGGGGACCTCCATCGTGCCGGGGACTCTTTTGGGAGAAAAGACGGCCAAGGCTTTGATTTTTCCAGCGCGCACTTGCGGCATCAAGGCACTGGGCGTGTCGGTCAAGATTTGAATGTTGCCTGCGATCAGGTCGTTCATGGCTGGCGCAGTTCCCTTGTAGGGGACATGCACCATGTCAAGGCCCGCGACTTGTTTTAAAAGTTCTTGTGTGAGATGCGCTGCAGCGCCAACGCCCGAAGAACCAAAGGAGAGTTTGCCAGGATTGAGCTTGGCATAAGCAATGAGCTCTTTGACATCTTTGACCGGCAGTTGGGGGCTGCTCGTCATCAAAAGAGGCGCAATGCCCACCAAGGACACAGGTGCAAAACTCTTGACCACGTCAAAGGGCAGTCGCCCGGCGTAAAGGGTGGCGTTGGCTGCATGGGCGCCAATGACGGTCAAGAAGGTGTACCCATCTGGTGCCGATCTAGCAACGATTTCTGCGCCCAAAATGGAATTGGCGCCCGCTTTGTTGTCAATCACAATCGACCAAGAGGTTTGTTCTTGCACCTTTTGCACCACCATTCTCGTGGCGCTGTCGGTGATCCCGCCTGGCGGGTAGGGGATGATCCACTTGATGGGCTTGTTGGGCCAGGTCTGTGCCCATGAAGCCAGTGGCACACAGAAAACCAGGCACCCAAGCAAACAGAGCAAGAGATTCATACGGCTTGAATGCACTGGACGTGTTTTCATGGAAGATCCTTTTGACAAATGGCTTGAATTGACCCGTTTGCAAGCCTAGTTGGTACCTGCACTTCAAACATCTTATGCCTCTTGCTCCAAATGTTCAAGGGTTGTTCTACGCATGCGCCTCTACCTTTTCTCAACGAGACAGATGGCTTCTAGACAAAGCCGTCCAAGAGATCTGTACAGGTCATGGCAATCGCCTTAAGATAGAGGTCAAAGCGTCGATTGGAAGGCAGCTGAGCTTGGACGCTGAGTTCAAAAAAAGAGAAAGTGTGGACATGCATGGCCCTAGATCCCGAATCCTTTGTCATCTTGCTCTCGAGCATCCAAAAGTACATCCGTGAACGGCTCGTTCCCATGGAAGATCGGGTTGAGCAAGACAACGAAGTCCCTCAAGACATCGTGCAAGAGATGAAAGACATGGGCTTCTTTGGCTTGTCCATTCCCCAAGCGTACGGTGGCATTGGCTTGTCGATGCTGCAAGAGGCCAGAGTTGCTTTCGAGTTTGGACAAACAGCGTTTGCATTTCGATCTGTGTTTGGCACCAATGTCGGCATTGGCTCACAAGGCATTTTGATGGATGGCACGGCCGAGCAAAAGGCCCTTTATCTGCCGCAAATTGCAAGCGGTGAGTTACAGATGTCCTTTGCCCTGACCGAGCCCGATTCGGGCTCAGACGCGGCATCGATCAAAACCCAAGGCGTTCGTGAGGGGGATGCTTATCTGTTGACCGGTACCAAGCGTTACATCAGCAATGCCCCCATGGCGGGCGCTTTTACACTGATGGCTCGCACCGATGGGCCGGGTGCGAGAGGCATCTCAGCCTTTATCGTGCCGGCCCATCTTGAGGGTTTGAGCCTGGGCCAGGTCGATGAAAAAATGGGGCAACGAGGGACCAAGACGTGTGATGTGATCCTTGACCGAGTGAGGGTTCCCGCGCAAAACATCATTGGCTTAAAGCCTGGTGAGGGTTTTAAAACGGCCATGAAAGTTCTGGAGCGAGGACGCATTCACATTGCCGCGTTGGCCTGTGGGATGGCCCAAAGAATCATCGAGGAGTCGACCCTTTACGCCAAAGAAAGGGCGCAGTTTGGGCAAAGGATTGGTGACTTTCAATTGATTCAAGCCATGCTGGCGGACAGCTTTGCCGAACACTACGCTGCTTGGTCCATGGTGCAAGATTGCGCCCATCTTTACGACCAAAAACCAAGCAACACGGTCGACAAAAGTTTGGTGCAAAAGGCCTCTGCGGTCAAGATGTTTTGTACCGAAATGGTGGGCCGCGTGGCCGATCGGGGCGTTCAAATTCATGGAGGCGCAGGTTACATGAGAGCGTACAAGGTGGAGCGTTTCTACAGAGATGTGCGACTGCTTCGACTCTACGAGGGCACCACACAGATTCAGCAACTCATCGTTGCCAAACACATGCTTCAATGAAACAGGTTTTGCTTCGGGGTGGGCTTTGAGGCAAGGGAGAGTTGTCTTTTTTGGGCGAGATAGGGGTTTTAGACATGTTCAAACTTAAAATCTTCAGCGACGAGATGAACGCGTTGGACATGGAGCGTTTTGCAGGGCTCTTTCCAGAGCTCGCTCGTGCAACACCTGAGCTCTTTCGCTCGATGTCCGTTGCCAGTCAAAGTTTGAGCAATGTCGACTTCTTTGGAAACCCACAAGGGGTGCGTCGAGACAATGGTTTTGAGCAGGCCGTCTCCAGTGTTTTGGCCGCATGCCTGATGGATCATGTGACAACCTTGAACACACCTTTGTTGGAGCAGTTGAACACTTTGCGGATGCTTGTTTTAAAGTGGAATCAATTGACGGACCAAGAAGAGGCCTTGAATTATTTTGGCTATATCTTTTACCGCTTTCACAAGTACGGGCAAGCGCTGGTGGCTGAAAAGTTGAAATACCTTGGGGATGTTTCTGCTAAAAACGAACATTCGCTGAAGGTTTATTTTGTCCCCGTTCCTCTGCGCGCTTGGTACTTGTCGCAGCACGGTGTTTGCGACAAGCTCTCCAACGATTACTTTCACTTTGAGGACGCCGATCGGCTGACTTCGCCCTTGTCTGGGTATGCCCTGCATTTCAAGAAGAGCCATGACTACAATTTAAAACTGCCCTTTACAGTCTTGGACGCAGACATTGAGGTGCCCCTCGTCTCTGGCGGGAAAATGGTCACGGCTTGCCCACAATGCCAACAAAAATGCAGGGTGTCTCTTTTTGAAAAGATGGAGATCAAATGCCCCAAGTGCCAGGGGTCTTGGAAGCAAAGCGCCTAATGTTTAGTGTTGCTGACTTTGACCACGTTGGCCCATTTGTCCTTGTCTTTTGAGATGAATTTGTTGAACTCACCCGTTGACGTGGGCATGGGCTCGAGTCCTTGGGCGAGCAACTGAGCTTTGATCTCTCCTTCTTCCAAGATCTTGTTCAAGGTTGAGTAGAGTTTGTTGACCACTGGCAGGGGTACACCAGGAGAGGTCAGCATGCC
>JBAXNB010000110.1:0-8297 GCA_037134015.1 Betaproteobacteria bacterium
AAGGACTGGCACCGGTGGTTTTGGAGCGCTTGTACGAAGCCTTTTTCTCCACCAAGACCGAGGGCATGGGCATGGGTCTCAATTTATGCCGCAGTATTGTGGAGTCTCACCAAGGAAGAATGCAGGCTGAGAACCTCTACAATGGAGAGGAAATCAAGGGGTGCCGGTTTTCATTTTGGTTGCCGGCTCATGAAGAAGTGACCGCCCCTTGAGGCGTTACACTACAGAACTTGTAAGTATTCTAATTTTAGCGATCGAGGCAACACATGAGTTTGATTCCAAAAAAAGGCACCGTTTACGTCGTTGATGATGATGAGGCCGTCAGGGACTCCTTGCAATGGCTTTTAGAAGGCAAGGATTACCGAGTTCGTTGTTTTGACTCTGCAGAAACCTTTTTGAATCGATACGACCCCAAGGAAGTGGCCTGCCTGATCGTTGACATCCGCATGGCGGGCATGAGTGGCCTAGAGCTTCAAGACCAACTGATCGAGAAAAATTCCCCTCTTCCCGTGGTCTTCATCACGGGCCACGGCGATGTGCCCATGGCCGTAGACACCATGAAAAAAGGTGCCATGGATTTTATTCAAAAGCCCTTTAAAGAGGACGAACTCGTCCCCTTGGTGGAACAAATGCTTGAAAAAGCAAAATTGTCTTTTGCGGACCACCAAAACGCAGCGTCCAGAGACGCGTTGATGTCCAAGTTGACCTCTCGTGAGGCACAGGTCTTGGAGAGAATTGTGGCCGGGCGACTGAACAAACAAATCGCTGACGACTTGGGCATCAGCATCAAGACCGTTGAAGCCCACCGCGCCAACATCATGGAAAAGCTCAACGCCAACACCGTGGCCGACTTGCTCAAAATTGCCCTTGGACCCAATCCCAACAAAACGGCTTGATTCGCTTGATTCGCTTGACACTTTGATGACCCCATGTGGACCCAAGGTCATCACGGCCAGTCCTAGGAGCAGGCTTGGCGCATCAAGTCCCCTTGGGCTTTGATTGTTCTCAATTCATGCAAGCAAGTAGCTTGGGGCCCCACAGCAACAAAGTCCGTCCCCCCTGTCCTTTGCCACTCAAGATCTCACCATGACCTTCCAACTGATCAACGGCGTTGAACTGTCCAAGACCCTTAGACAAACGCTTCAAGCCAGAATCCACTCCCTCACCGAACGCGGTCAAACGCCAGGTTTGGCGGTCATCTTGCTTGGAGACAACCCCGCCAGCCAAGTGTATGTTCGCAACAAAGTTGCAGCTTGCGAACAAGTGGGTATTCACTCACTTCTAGAGAAATACCCAGACACGCTGAGTGAAACAGAGTTGCTCCTCAAGATCAAAGCCTTGAACGAGGACCCAAAAATTCATGGCATCTTGGTGCAGTTGCCCTTGCCCGCGCACATCGATGCACAAAGGGTCATTGAGGCCATCTCTCCCAGCAAAGATGTAGATGGGTTTCACATCAGCAGTGCCGGAGCACTCATGACGGGCTCCAAAGGGTTTTGGCCTTGCACGCCTTATGGCTGCATGAAAATGCTTGAAAGCATCCACTACGACTTGAATGGCAAGCACGCTGTGGTTCTTGGCAGAAGCAACATCGTGGGCAAACCCATGGCCATGATGCTGTTACAAAAAAATGCCACGGTAACGATTTGTCACAGCCACACGAAAAACTTGGCCGATCTCACCAGGCAGGCCGACTTGATTGTTGCGGCAGTTGGCGTCAGAAACGTGCTCACCAAAGACATGGTCAAGCCTGGGGCAGTCGTTCTTGATGTGGGGATGAACCGTGACGAGCTTGGGAAACTCTGCGGCGACGTGGACTTCGCAGGCGTGAGCGAAGTGTCCTCTTACATCACCCCCGTTCCCGGAGGCGTGGGGCCAATGACGATCACCATGCTGCTGCACAACACCGTCTTGGCCGCCGAGCAATTGAGTTGAAAATCAACTCATCGCCTAAGGCTTATTGCTTTGCTCTGCTCTGATCTGATCTCACCTGCCTTGCTGCAGCTGCTGCAATTTGAAGACCTCTCAGGACGTGATGCTGTCATGTGGTCTGGTCTGAAAGTGGTGTCCGTGAAACATCCATTGCAGTGAGTTTGGCCTAAGGCCTTTTGCGCCTTCTTTGTCCAAGTGAGGGGACGACAAAAAATACAACTCGCCGTCTTTTAGCACCCGCAGCTCAGCCACATTGTCGTGATGACCAAACGCTCTCACCCTCAAATCGACCTCTTCTTTGCTTGCATGGGGATCCAAGAGGGTGGCCACCAGATAATCTTTTTTGGAGTATTTTTTATTTCCCCAGGCAAAGGGCATTTCATCCAATTCACCGGTGTTTTCAATCAATTGTTTGGCCGTTTTGTGAACCAAGTTGCTCAAACTGTCATGCATGATCACTGACAAAGCGGTGACATCAGACCCTTTGGGAATAGGAAAAATATTCAGATCAATGATGGGGCCCACATCCACGTACTCCATCATTTTGTGCAGGGTCACACCAAAATAAGCATCGCCTTGGAAAATCGAAAAATTGATGGCTCCCCAACCAGGACGAGAAGGAGGAGCGGGGTGGAAGTTGTAGGCACCGTACTTGATCAAAGGCAGTATTTCTTTAGGCACAATCACGGTGCTGACAAACGAAATGAGCCTTGAGCACTGCAAAACATCTTTGGACAGGAGGGCCAAACCGGCAGAGTCGTGAACGGTGTAAGAAGCGATTGTAGGATTGATGGCCTTGTAAATCTCCACCAACTGTTTGGACAAAGATTCTGAGGTCAGCAAGATGATGGATTCAATCATGCTCCATTGTCGCTTGTAATGGTCTCTTAAATGTTGCACATTCGTAAAGAAATGTAAGCCCGCTTGAACACTTGAAATCCATGGTTCAAGCCTTTGGCAGCTCCAATGAAAACCCAGTAAGTTGACCTGATACACTTTAAATGTACAGTTCCAAGCAACTCAAATCCAAGACTCAGAACCCATTGACTGGCCCCATGACCCTTTCCTCTCACCCTCTACCCTACCAGGGCGTTCGAGTCATTGAATTCACGCACATGGTCATGGGACCGACTTGCGGGATGCTCTTGGCTGACTTGGGGGCTGAGGTGATCAAAGTCGAGGACATCGGGCATGGAAGACAAGGCGACTCGACCCGACTGCTCAAGGGTTCAGGGTCTGGTTTTTTTTCGATGTTCAATCGCAACAAAAAAAGCATTGCGCTGGATTTACAAAGCACCAACGGACGTCAAGCAGCCCTTGAATTGATTCAAAGCGCAGATGTGGTGATCGAAAACTTCAAGCCCGGCACCATGAAAAAGCTGGGACTTGATTATGAAAGTCTCAAGGTTTTGAATCCACGACTGATCTATGCGAGTCACAAAGGATTTTTACCTGGCCCCTACGAAAACCGGACAGCTCTTGACGAAGTGGTACAAATGATGGGCGGACTGGCCTACATGACGGGTCGACCTGGAGACCCCTTGCGTGCAGGCTCAAGCGTCAACGACATCATGGGCGGGATGTTTGGGGCCATTGGCGTGATGGCCGCTTTAGCGCAACGACACGTCACGGGATTGGGACAAGAAATTCAAAGCGCTTTGTTTGAAAACAATGTCTTGTTGGTGGCCCAGCACATGATGCAGTTTGCAGTGACCGGACAAGCCGCCGCCCCCATGCCCGCCAGAATTTCAGCATGGGGCATCTACGATATCTTCAAAGTCAGAGATGATGAACAGATCTTCTTGGCGGTGGTGACCGACACGGCGTGGGAGATTTTTTGTCAAGCCTTTGCTTTCCAAGACCTCTATCTTGATGAGCGTCTCAAAACCAACAACCAACGCGTGACACAACGCGAGTGGATGATGCCCGTCTTGAGAGATCGCCTGCGCAAATTCAGTGCCAAGGAACTCTCTGTCCTTTTTGAAAAGCATGGCTTGCCGTTTGCACCCATCACCCAACCAGAGGATTTGTTTGAAGACCCGCATTTGAACGCAAGTGGCGGCCTAGAGGACCTTGAACTGCCAAGCGGTCAGGTCACCAAAGCGGTCTTGTTGCCTTTCACAATGAATGGTCAAAGACTGCACATCCGTCTGTCTCCACCCCAACTTGGGGAGCACAGCCATGAAATCTTAAAAGCATTGGGCTACGAGGACAGCGAGATCGATTCACTCACGCAACAACCCACCCTATCAAAGAGCTGAAGACCATGTCAAAAAAAGTTGTCTTCACACTGTTTGTTCAGCTCCTTGGTGGTTTGAATTGCATCGGCGCACATGCCCAGACGTTGAATTGGCCAGACAAACCCATTCGAATCATCGTGCCTTTTACCCCTGGCGGCGGGACGGATGCCGTCACCAGACAATTGGCTGAGCGCATCAGTGCAGAGCAAAAGTGGTCTTTCATCATTGACAACAAACCTGGTGGAAGTGGCAATATTGGGTTGGAGATCACAGCCAAGGCCAAAGGTGATGGCTATACCTTAGGGATGGGGCAAACATCCAACTTGGCCATCAACCCTGCAGCCATGAGCAAGATGCCCTTTGATGCGCAAAAAGATCTCACCCCCATTGCCCTCATTGCAGAGCAACCCACCATCTTGGTGGTCAAAGCAGACTCTCCTTTCAAAAATTTAGCCGACCTGATCAAGGCGGCAAAAAACAATTCCACAGAGTTAAAACTTGCTTCGGCTGGCACGGGAACGGTAGGCCACCTCGCAGGAGAGTTGCTCTCCAAAAGAGCCGACTTTAAGTTTTTGCACATTCCCTACAAAGGGGCAGCTCCCGCCATCACCGATTTGCTTGGCGGTCAAACGGATCTGATGTTTGCAACACCCCAGGCTGTTTTGGGGCTGATAAGGTCCGAGAAGCTTCGCGCTTTGGCGGTGAGCTCCTCCAAACGAATGGGTGTCCTGCCTGAAACAGCAAGCATCGCTGAATCGGCTTACCCCAAATTCCAAGCCGTGGATTGGAAAGTGCTTGTCGCTCCGAGCTCTACACCGATTGATGTATTGCAAAAATTAAATTCCAGCATCGAACGCGCTCTAGCTCAAGCCCCTTTCATTGAGCAACTCAAGCTTGAAGGAAGCGCACCCATGGGCGGCAATTTGGCCAAAGTGCAGAACTTCGTGCGGGAAGAGCAAGCCCAGTGGAGTCAAATCGTTAAAGACGCCAACATCCGGCTGGAGCCATGAGGGCTCTAGAGAAATTTGAACCAAAGTCTCTTTTCATGTGATGGATACATGGGCAGCATCCGATTGGTAACTTTTTGGTGGCCCATCACTTCCTAACGATCACTCAAGACAAAAAGCGACTTGCCGAGTTGGGTAAAAAATCCTTTGATCGTGCGCTCAGACTGTGGTCTTGGAGCTGACCTTGTCGCTCACTCAAATAAATCTTGGCTAGGATTGGTTTTTTGATAAAGAAGGCGGTTTTGCTCTTGAATACTGATCTTGGCCTTGCCCTTGATGACTTCAACCCAATCCCCCGACTGAATAAAACCACTTCGATGCACTTTCAAGTACCATCCAGATTTGCCTGACTGAAGCATGGCTCTCGATGCATCCGCGTAGTTGAGTTGGATGTTGAGCTTAAAACAAGGCTCTCTGAATTTTGTGACTTCCAACTCTACACCCCCAATCAACCAGCGATCCCCAATAAAAACTTGACTTTCATCGAATCCCTTGACCGTTAAATTCTCCCCAAAAATACCATACGAAATCTTTGGTTTGATTTTTTTGTAATTCAAGATCAACTGTTGCCAAAAATCATGATGCTCAATGGGATAGGCATACAAGGCCTGATCTGCACCTCCGTGAAGCGACCTCTCAAATTGCTCATCGCCTTGAACGCCTGAGCCATTGACGAAAACACGTTGGCTCTCCAGTGGAGAACTGATGGGCTGCTTATCGATCCCAGAATACAAGCGCTTTGTATTAGGAAAAGATGCATGGCTCAAGGGCGCCACTTTCCCTATCGATACGGCAACGATCTTCACGCGAATGTCCTGTCTAGTTTTTTTTGATGCCAACTTCTAAAACTCAAAAGATCAAAGGCCTTGTTCATCAACCCTTAAAAGCGATTTGAAAAACGCATCCACGGCCTTTAAAATCCCTTCCTATGATGGATAATTGATCATCTATTTTGCTGATCACACCCATCCATGTCAACTCCAACGCTTACACCTGCTTCGCAACCCAAGACTGCGCTGCTTGACTTCTCTGACCTGCCCAAATTTGATGAACTCAAAGTCACCGACATTGAGCCGAGCATCTCCCATTTGCTCAATCAGGCACACATCGCACTAGAGCGGGTCACGGAGGATACATTTCCAGCCGATTGGGAACAAATGACGCTGGTGCTTGATGTACAGGTCGAACAACTCAGCAGAGCATGGGGCGTCATTTCACACCTCAACGCCGTTGCCGACAACCCCGCGCAACGCGAGGCGTACAACCTCATGCTTCCCAAGGTCACTGAATTTTGGAGCGGCTTGGGTTCCAACGAAAAATTATTTTCTAAATACGAGCGCATCGATCAATCCGCCCTGAATACAGAACAAAAAAAAGCACTGAACAATGCCCTTAGAAACTTTATCTTGAGTGGAGCCAAGCTCACCGGTGAGAAAAAAATTCGTTTCACCAACATCCAGGAACAACAAGCAGCGCTGGGGCAAAAATTCAGCGAAAACGTCCTCGACGCCACCGATGCTTGGTTTTACTTGGCACAAGCCCAAGAGCTTGATGGCGTGCCCCAAGAGGTCAAGGACGAGGCACTGGAGGAAGCACAACGACATGCTCAAGAGGGCTACCGCTTGAATTTGAAGATGCCTTGCTATTTGCCTATCATGCAGTATGCCAAAGATGCAAATTTAAGAGCCAGACTTTATCAAGCCTACCAAACCAGAGCATCAGATCAAGCACCTGCAAATGCCCTTCAATATGACAACACAGCCATCATCCAAGACACCTTGGCCCTGCGATTTGAAGAGGCCCAATTGTTGGGTTTTGCGAACTTTGCAACACTTTCGCTTGAGCCCAAAATGGCCAACTCGCCAAGCGAGGTCATCGCTTTTTTAAGAGACTTGGCAGCCAAGGCCCGGCCTTTTGCAGAAAAAGATCTCCAAGACATGCGAGATTTTGCCAAAACAATAGGCCTTGAGGATCCAGCGCCTTCAGACTGGACTTTCATTGCCGAGCGGCTCAAGGAGCATCACTATGCTTTCAGCGATTTGGAAGTCAAAGCCTATTTCCCCTTCCCTCAAGTCCTGTCTGGGCTTTTTAAAATTGTTGAAACGCTCTTTGACGTCGTCATCTCCGCTGACACTGCACCCGTATGGCACAAAGATGTGAGTTTCTACAAAATAGAACGCCATCATCAACTGCTAGGCCAGTTCTACTTGGACCCCACGGCCAGACAAAGCAAGCGAGGCGGCGCATGGATGGATGGCATGAGAAACCGTTGGCGCAGACCGGACAACAGGCTGCTTCAATCTCCTGTCGCCTACTTGGTGTGCAACTTTGCTAAAGGGCAAGGCGATCAAGCCGCCTTGTTGACCCATGATGATGTGATCACTTTGTTCCATGAGTTTGGACATGGACTGCATCACATGCTCACGCAAGTCAATGAGCAAGATGTCTCTGGTATCAGCGGTGTTGAATGGGACGCGGTCGAGTTGCCCAGCCAATTCATGGAAAACTTTTGCTGGGAATGGTCTGTGCTCAGACACATGAGCTCACACCACCAAAGTGGTGAAGTCATGCCCAAGGCCTTGTTTGACAAGATGCTTGCGGCCAAGAATTTTCAAAGTGGCCTGCAAACCCTCAGACAAGTTGAGTTCTCTTTGTTTGACATGTTGGTTCACTCAGAGGGCCAAGCGATGGTCGATTTCATGGCCTTGCAGCAAGAAGTCAAGAAAGAAATTGCTTTGATCCAAAGCCCGCCTTGGAGCAGAACCGCTCACAGTTTCAGCCACATCTTCGCTGGCGGGTATGCAGCAGGTTACTACAGTTACAAATGGGCCGAGGTGTTGAGCTCGGACGCTTACGCGGCCTTTGAAGAAACCATGACCGAGGCGGGCGAGTTGAGTCAAGCCATGGGCACAAAATTCCGCAAAGAAATCTTGGAGGTTGGCGGAAGCAGAGACGCCATGGCGTCCTTTGTTGCCTTTCGGGGACGTGAGCCCAGCATTGAAGCTTTGTTGCGTCACCAAGGCATGCTGACAAACGCATCTAGAGCATCTAGCGCACCTAGCGCACTCGGCACATAAATCGCTCGAAGTATCAGCGTCCTTTCAAGCACAGCTTCACC
>JBAXNB010000111.1:0-8136 GCA_037134015.1 Betaproteobacteria bacterium
GCTTGACGATGTCGATTCCTCTTCGAATGTGTTCTCTTTCTGTACTCTCTTGCATGGCTTGGTGGTTGATCCAGCGGTAGCCATGACAAGCAATTTCATGACCTTTTGCCACAAAGGCCTGCGCCAATTCGCTGTGCCGCTCCAAAGCCATGCCCACGCCAAAAACGGTCAGGGGCAAGTTTCTTTGATCAAATTCTCTCAAAATGCGCCAAACACCAGCCCTAGATCCGTACTCATAAATGCTCTCCATGGTCATGTGTCGCTCGGGAAAGCTGGGCGGATTGAACATTTCAGACAGAAATTGCTCAGACCCCTCATCGCCGTGCAGGGTCGCGTTTTCAGAGCCCTCCTCGTAGTTCAAGACAAATTGCACGGCTATTTTTGCTTTTCCCGGCCAATTGGCGAAGGGAGGATGTTCACCATAGCCTTCAAGATCTCTGGGGTAAGACAAGGTGGAGTCGAAATTTTGCATGTGGGCACTGCGGGTGAGGTTAAGGAGGAATTAGAGCCCTAGGGCACCAAAAAAATCATACCAGCCGTTCAATTGTCCTTTTTTTTTGAGCAGAAATATAGATGCGAAACAAATCCTTCAATAATAAGAACCGATCGCTTCACGCAAGGTGGTTTTTTAGGTGCACTGGCATTTAAAATGCATTGGGTTGAGTTCAACCGTCGTTTCAGATTGGAATTTATACAATGGGTTTGAGTACACACGTTTTGGATACCATGCACGGCAAGCCTGCGGCGGGCATGGCGGTTGCTTTGCTTCAAAAGCAAGGTGAGGCGTATCAAGTCATGAAAAGCTTGGTGCTCAATGCGGACGGAAGAGCAGACGCTCCCCTCATTGAAACCCAGGATTTGCGCATGGGCCTTTATCGTTTGAGCTTTTCTGCAGGAGAGTACTTTAGATCTAAGGTGAAAGATCTAGAGGAACCTTTGTTCTTGGACGTGGTTCACTTGGATTTTGGGGTATCGAACCCCAAAGAGCATTATCATGTTCCCTTGTTGGTCAGCCCCTGGAGCTATTCGACCTACAGGGGTTCCTAATGGACGCGAGTGCGCAGACGGTGTTCAGCGTTTGAACCCAGTGAGTTGGTTTTTTTAATCATGTTGGATTGAGTTTTATCATGTCTGAAGTTACAAATACAGTGCGTTTTGTTCTTGATGGTCGAGTCGTTGAGGTCAAAGGTGAGAGAAGGACCACCACGGTTTTGGATTACTTGCGTGAGGATTTGCGCCGCACAGGCACCAAAGAGGGATGTGCCGAGGGCGATTGTGGTGCGTGTGTGGTCATGGTGGGCGAGCTCAATGCTGCTCAAAATGGCGTGGACTATGTCACGGTCAACAGTTGCCTGCAGCTTTTACCCACCTTGGACGGAAAGTCGATCAAGACCGTCGAGAGTTTGAAGTTCAATGGGCAGATGCATCCGATTCAAGAGGCCATGAAAGAGTGTCATGGTTCTCAATGTGGATTTTGTACGCCTGGGATTGTCATGAGTTTGGTCAACATGACGCAAACCAACAGCCAGCCAACCCGTTTAGACATCACCGATGCTTTGAGTGGCAATCTTTGTCGTTGCACGGGCTACAAGCCCATCATCGACGCGACCCACAGGGCATGCGAGCACCCAGCGTCCTTGCGTTTGGATGACCAAGTGGATGTGGCCTTGCTCAAAGAAATCCGAAGGGCTGACCAACCCACTTTGAGTTTAGAGGGGGATTTGATCGTTCAACCGGTCGTTCGAACCAAAAAAGGCAATGAGTTTGTTTCGCCCTCAAGCGTTGATGAGGTGGCTGAATATTTGATCAAGCACCCCAATGCAACCTTGCTTGCTGGCAGCTCTGAGATTGGTTTACAGGTGAACAAAGAGTTTCACCGGCCAGACCATATTTTGTATTTGGGGCATGTGAAAGAGCTCAAAGGCATCCAGACCACGCCATCACTTTGGAAAGTGGGTGCAATGGTCTCATTAGAGGACGTGATGCATTTGGTGAAAGAAGAGTTGCCTGATTTTGCAGAAGTGCTTCGCCGTTTTGGCTCTCCACCAATTCGTTTCACGGCGACTTTGGCGGGCAACATTGCCAACGGATCGCCCATTGGCGACAGCATGCCGTGTTTGATGGCCTTGGGTACGACATTGATTTTGCGCCAGGGTTCCAAAACAAGGCGCGTTGACTTGGATGCTTTTTACACGGGACTCAAAAAGAACATCATGCATGCGTCTGAGTTCATTCAAGCCATCGAAATCCCAAGGCCTCAAGTGGGTCAGATCTTTGTTGCACATAAAGTCAGCAAACGTTTTGAGCAAGATATTTCTGCCACCTGTGCTGCCATGACTTTTGTGATTAAAAATGAATGCTTGAGCCAAGTTCGTTTGGCCTTCAATGGCTTGTCGCCCTCTCCTGCAAGGGCTTTTGCTATTGAAAAAGTCTTGGAAGGCAAGCGAATACAAGACATCCAAGCCACTGAAATTGATCAAGCCATTGCAAAGAGTTACACCGCAAGAGATGGGCTGCGGGCGACGTGGGCTTATCGCTCTTTGGTTGCAAGAAACTTGGTTTTAAAATTTATCAACACCCAGCTCTCGGAGGTGACTGCATCATGAACGCACCAGAACATATCAAGGAACTCATGGCCTCAGGTGAGCAAGGTCGCGAGCTGACGCACGAGTCAGCGCATCTGCATGTGACAGGTCAAGCCATTTACACCGACGACATTTCAGAATTGGCGGGCACACTCTACGCGGCCCTGGTCTTGTCACCGGTTGCGCACGGTGAGCTGATAGGTGAGGGCATCGACAGGGAGCATCTCTTAAAGCAGCATGGGGTCGTTGCGGTCTTCACCGCCAAGGACATTCCAGGTGAGAACAACTGCGGTCCAATTGTCCATGATGATCCTTTTTTAGCTCAAGGTACCGTTCAATTTGTGGGTCAACCAGTTGCCGTCGTCGTTGCCAGAGAAATGATCTATGCAAGGCAAGCCGCTAAAGGTGCAAAAGTATCGGTCAAAGAGCTGCCTGCTATTTTAACGATTGAAGATGCGATGGAGCAGGGTTCTTTCATCATGCCGGCCAAAGGGATCACCCGAGGAGAGCCCAAGACGGCCATTGAAAATGCGCCCCATCGCTTAAGTGGCCGTACCTACTGTGGTCAACAAGAACAGTTTTATTTAGAGGGCCAAATCACCTATGCTGTGCCCAGGGAAGATGGGCAACTGACGTTGTATGTGTCCACACAGCATCCCGATGGCAATCAGCGCGAAGCGGCAGCGGCACTGAACCTCTCCACCCATGATGTGGAGGTCATTTGTCGGCGAATGGGCGGAGGATTTGGGGGCAAAGAGGGCAATGCAAGTATTTTTAGCCAAAGCGCTGCGTTGGCGGCCTTCAAGCTCAACCGGCCCGTTAAGTTGCGCGTCAACCGTGATGACGACATGACCATCACCGGTAAACGCCATGATTTCAGGGCCGACTACGAGGTGGGCTTTGACGATGCGGGTCACATCTTGGGTGTAGATGTGACGCTTTACTCACGCTGCGGTTACAGCACCGACTTCTCTGGACCGGTCAACGATCGTGCTTTGTTGCACATTGACAATTGCTATTACCTGCCCAATTTGAAGGTCATCACCCATCGCTGCAAAACCCACATGCAAAGCGCGACCGCCTTCAGGGGGTTTGGTGGGCCACAAGGGATGTTTGCCATTGAGACGGTGATCGAGGAAATGGCGCAACACTTGGGCAAAGATGCCTTGGACATCAGAGAGCTCAATTTGTACAAAGACCCCTCTGTGTCTGGGCAAGAGCAAACCATGATCACGCAGTACGGTCAAAAAATCGAAGATTGGATTGGCGACCAGGTGATTGAGCAAGTCAAAACCAAGTCCAATTATCTGCAAAGAAAAAAAGAAGTGGAGGCTTTTAACTTGGCCCATCCATTCAAAAAACGTGGACTGTCCTTGGTGCCTTTGAAGTTTGGTATCAGTTTCACCGCCACCATGTTGAACCAAGGTGGCGCGCTGTTGAACATCTACCAAGACGGCTCGGTCAGTGTCAACCATGGAGGGACTGAAATGGGCCAGGGGCTCAACACCAAAATGGCCCAGGTCGCAGCTGATGGATTGGGCATCAGTGTTGCTCAGGTCAGGGTGACGTCAACGGACACGCAAAAAGTCCCAAATGCCTCCGCTACTGCCGCTTCAAGTGGTGCGGACATCAATGGCGCTGCGATCAACAATGCTTGCGATCAAATGAGAGACCGCTTGGCCCAAGTTGCCGCTCGCATGATGTCGTGTGAGCCCAGTGAGGTGGTGTTTGCACAAAACAAAGCCACCTGTGGATCAAAAAGTGTGGCGTGGAAAGACTTGATTGTTCAAGCTTGGTTGGACCGTGTTGGTTTGTCGGTGACTGGTTTTTATCGCACACCTGACATTGCCTATGACTTCAACACACTTTGGGGGCGTGCCTTTTACTACAATTGTTATGGGGCTTCTGTGTCTGAAGTCGAGATCGATACACAAACAGGCGAGTGGTGGCTCAAGGGCGTTGACATTGTTCACGATGTTGGCAAGAGCATCAACCCCGCCATCGATCAAGGGCAAATTGAAGGCGGTTATGTCCAAGGCATGGGCTGGTTGACCATGGAGGAGTGTATTTGGAATGCAAAGGGCAAGTTGTTGACCCATGGGCCGAGCACCTACAAGATCCCCGTGGCGGGCGACATTCCGGAGCATTTCAATGTCACCTTGTTTGATGGCAGCAATGTCAAGCCAACACCTTTTTACAGCAAGGCCGTCGGTGAGCCACCCTTGATGCTGGCTTTATCGACTTACTTTGCGCTAAGGGATGCTGTGAGCGCAAGCGCACAGCACAAGGTAAGACTTCAAATGGATGCGCCAGCAACGCCTGAGAGAATACTGATGGCTTGTGAAGGCTTGAAACAACAGGCTTGATGGGTGTTGAACCTTCATCTGGCGTTGTGGTCTTAAGGCCGATGCAGCAGCTCCTGCGCGTCTTAGAACAGGGCGAGCATGCGGTCTTGGTCACGGTCGTTAAAACTCAAGGCTCGGTGCCCAGGGATGAGGGGTCTTGGATGGCTGTGTTGTCCTCTCAAACGATCAACACATTGGGTGGAGGTCAACTTGAGTTTCAAGCGATTCAAGAGGCGAGGGACTTGTTGGACGCCAACCCAAGTTTGGGCGAGCCACTGATCAAACGCTATCCCTTGGGACCCTCCTTGGGTCAGTGTTGTGGTGGTGTGGTGCATTTGGCATTTGAGAGATTGGATGCTGTCGATGTTTCAAGTCTTCCAAAGAGATTGCAGATGCAAGAGCCCAGTTTGGCCCTCTTTGGAGCAGGGCATGTGGGTCAAGCGATCGTGGCCTTGATGGAAAAACAGTCTTGGCAAGTCACTTGGATCGATTCGAGAGAAGCCATCTTTCCTCTTGGTGTGGGTGTGAACATTCAGATTGAACATTCTGAGCCTGTCCAACTGGCCGTGCAAGACATCAAAGCGAACTCGCATGTTTTGATCATGAGCTTCAGTCACGCCGAGGATTTGGACGTGTTGCACCAGTGCTTGCTTAGGCAACGTGCGCACCAAGACTTGAGAAGCATCGGTTTGATCGGCAGCCAGACCAAGTGGGCGACCTTCAAGAGTCGGTTGTCGCAAAGGGGTTTTGAGCCCTCTGATTTTTCAGGTGTGCAGTGTCCCATCGGGATTGCCGGTCTTCACGCCAAGGAGCCCGAGGTGATCGCTGTGTCGGTTGTGGCGCAATTGTTGATGAACGAAGAGCAACTCGTGCTTGCTCAAAAGCATGTTGATACTTGAATTGGGGAATTTGAATTGATCGATCCGTACTACCTTGAGTGGGCCAATTTGCTTTTGCGCTGGATCCATGTGATCACTGCCATCGCCTGGGTGGGCTCGTCCTTTTACTTTGTTTTTTTAGACAGCAATTTGGTCAAGCCCAATTCACCGGACTTGTTGGAAAAAGGCGTTGATGGCGCGCTTTGGGCTGTGCATGGAGGGGGCTTTTACAACCCGCAGAAATACATGGTGGCTCCAAAGAAAATTCACACCAAACTTCACTGGTTTTTTTGGGAGAGCTACACGACTTGGATGAGTGGCTTTGCATTGTTTACCTTGCTCTATTTGTTCAATGCTAGCTCTTACTTGATCGATAAATCTTTGATGGATTGGACGCCCACGCAAGCCGTCTTGGTGGCCTTGTCTTTTTTGGTGGTGTTTTGGGTGGTCTACGATCGCGTGAGTCAATGGGTCGGGTTCAAAGAAAATGGAGAACTTGGTGTTGGCTTGATCATGTTTGTGGTGATCGCATTTGCGTCTTGGCTTGCCTGCCACTGGTTTGCAGGGCGTGCTGCCTTTTTGCTCGTCGGTGCAATGATGGCCACTGCGATGAGCGCCAACGTCTTCTTTTGGATCATTCCAGGACAGCGAAAAGTGGTCGCAGCGATGACCTCAGGTCAAAAATTACCTCCCGCTGAGTTGGCCATGCATGGAAAAAGAGGTAAGCAAAGAAGTGTGCACAACACCTACTTCACCCTGCCAGTCTTGTTTGCCATGCTCAGTAACCATTACAGTTTTCTGTACTCCCACGCTCACCATTGGGTCACTCTCTTGGCCATGATGTCTGCAGGTGCATTGATCAGGCAGTTTTTTGTGCAAAGGCACGCCTATCACCAAAACAAAGCGAGCAACCCTTTGCCCTTTGCTTTGATCGGAGTGCTGATCATTGTTGGTGTCATCATGGGCCTCAAGCCCGAGTCCAAAGCGATCTCCCAAGAGACCGCTCTTGCCAGTGCACACCCAGGCCCTGTCGGCTACGCTCAAGTGCAAAGCATCTTGGAGCAGCGTTGTTATTCATGCCATGGCGCTCTTGTGCAGATGAAAAATTTACGACTTGATTCGCCTCAAGAGGTCAAGACCAACGCACAAAACATTTACCAACAAGCCGTCGTGCTTCGCCAAATGCCGATGAACAACGCCACTCAAATCACCGATTTGGAGCGAGAGCACATCAAACGCTGGTTTGAAGCCGGTGCCTCTACGGCACCTTAAGCTTAAGAGCGCACACCCAAAACGGTGAAACGCTTGGGTAGAGTGAATTCACGAACTTGTCAATTCCAGCGCCAACTCGTTGTGGCGGCGTGTGACGGGCTCAAGGTCAAAGGCTTTGAATTCCCCCTTGGCCACCAGCACGCGACCATTGACGATCGTGTAGTCCGTCAATTGACTTGAGCACAGGATCAAGGCACCTATGGGGTCGTGAACAGAGCCACCTGCCATGGGCAAGGTGTCGGTTCTATAAAGCGCCAGGTCTGCGCAAAAGCCAGGGGCGATTTGTCCAATGTCTTGTCGGCCAAGGGTTTGTGCGCCACCTCGAGTAGCAAGCTTTAAAACATCTCGCGGTGTCATCTCCATCGGCCCAGTGTCACAGCCAAAGGGCTCCAAGGATTTGGACACCCGTGCCAAAAGCATGGCCTGGCGGGCTTCGGCAAGCAGGTGAGCGCCATCGTTGCTGGCGCTCCCATCGACCCCAAGGCCAACGCTCACATTCGCATCCAAAATTTTCCTCAGTGGCAAGATGCCACTGGCCAGTCGCATGTTGGAGCAGGGGCAGTGGGCAATAGAGGTTCGGGTCTTGGCAAAGAGTTCAATGCCAGGGGCATCAATTTTGACGCAGTGCGCATGCCACACATCTTCCCCTACCCACCCCAATCGCTCAACGTATTGGGTCGGGCTGCAGTTGAACTTTTCTTGCGTGTAAGCCACGTCGTGATCGTTTTCTGCCAAATGGGTGTGCATTCTGACGCCCAAGGCTCGAGCAAGTTGGGCGGATTGCTCCATCAAGGATTCACTGACCGTAAAGGGTGAGCAAGGGGCAACCGAGATGTGCAACATCGAGCCGTGACGCGCATCGTGCCACTTTTCAACCAGACGCTGCGTTTCCTTTAAGATGGATGCCTCATCTTCGACCACCCGGTCTGGGGGCAGACCGCCTTTGGATTGGCCCACACTCATGCTGCCGCGAGTGGCGGTAAAGCGCATGCCGGTGGCTTTTGCCGCTTCGATGCTGTCTTCTAAATTGACCCCGTTGGGGTAGATGTACAAGTG
>JBAXNB010000112.1:0-8025 GCA_037134015.1 Betaproteobacteria bacterium
TGATTTGATCTCTCAGGTTCCCACGCTCAAAGAGGCGGGCATTGATTTGGAGGTCAACAATTGGTGGGGATTGCTCGCACCTGCGGGCACACCTGCGGGCTTTGTAGACATGGTTCACAAAGAAGTCAATGCTTCACTTTCGTCGCCAGAGATGATCAAGCGATTTTCGGCTGAGGGCGCCGAGGCGTGGCCCATGAGCAGACAAGAGTTCGAGCGTTTGCTGGCCGATGATTCTGCAAAATGGGCGCAATTGGCCAAACAAACGGGCATCAAAGCGGAGTAAAAAAATGTCCATGAACCTTCATCCACTTCATGCTCAATTTGGTGTACAAATAACTGGTGTCGATCTCAAGCAACCCATCCATGACGCGTTGGCTAGCTCTCTTAGGCAGTGTTTGGCAGATCATGCTGTGTTGGTGTTTCCAAACCAAGGCTTGAATCCAGCTCAGTTTGAGGCTTTCGGGCAAGTTTTTGGCGATTTGATGCCACAACAATTTAAGCAGTACACACTGGATGATTTTCCGTTCATTGGATTTAATTCAACCAACGACTTGCCAAGAAAAAATGGCAAACTTCAAGTCAGAGGTGAAAATTACCACACGGATCACTCCAATGAGTTGTGTCCGCCAAGGGCAACTTCCTTGGTTGCCGTTCAAATTCCTTCAGTGGGCGGAGACACCCAGTTTGTTGATGTGAGGCAGGCCTATGATGATTTACCGCAAACGCTGAAGCAAAAAATCAAGGGCGTTCATTCTCTGCATGTGCTCCAAAGTTCGAGAAGTCCAAGAAGTTTCACCAAGTTAAGTGATGAAGAGCGCGCAAAAATTCCAAGTCATGCACAGCCTTTGGTGATTGAGCACCCTGTCAGTGGTCGAAGCGCACTTTATCTCAACACCGGTCGCATGGAGGGTTTGCTGGGCATGCCAGAGGAAGAAGCTTATGAGTTGATCAACCTGTTGTACGATCATTCGACCCAAAGTAAATACGAATACAGACATCGATGGCAAGTTGGTGATGTCGTGATTTGGGACAACCGTTCTGTCATGCACCAAGCCAATGCGGATTATGATCCGGAAGAATTCAGGTATCTTTATCGCTTGATGGTGAGTGGAGACGCTTTACTTGCCGCAAAATCTTAGCGTTTTCAACGCTTGAGACTAAGCGTCGTACCTTGGGAAATGGCTTTGATGGGATGAGGCTTCAAGCAGTCTGAGCATGGCATGCCATTCAAGCACCCCATAAGGACGTCGTGTTCCAGGCTGATAGAGGTGGGCTGTTTTTTCTAGGATGTCTTTTGAGGGCATGGTGAGTTCTGTCTTAGCGGCCATGGCGTCAACTTGTGCTCGACAAGACATCTCAAGTTGGTACATGGTGTTGAAGGCTTGTGGAGCGTCAGGGCCGCAGGTCAACAATCCATGGTTTCGTAAAACCATGGCGTTGTGCACACCTAGGTCAGCGACCAAACGGATTCGCTCATCCAAATCGATGGCAGGTCCTTCAAAATCATGGTAGCCCAAATGATTGACGAAACGAATGGAGGTTTGTGTCATGGGGAGCAGTCCGCAAGCCATGCTGGCCACTGACATGCCGGCTCTGGTGTGCGTATGGATGACGCAATTGACATCCTCACGGGCTTGATGGATGGCGCCGTGAATCACATAGCCCGACTTGTTGATGCCGTAATCGGTGTCTGGTTTGTACAAGATGTTGCCATCCAAATCAATTTTAACCAAGCTTGAGGCGGTGATCTCTTTGTAAAGCAGGCCGTAAAGATTGATCAACAAGTGTTCGGTACCTGGGATTTTTAAAGTGATGTGGTTGTAGATCAAATCTGTCATGTCGTATGCATCGATCAAGCGGTAGCAAGCGGCCAGTTGAACCCTCGCCTCCCATTCTTGGGGGCTGACTTCGTTTTTAAGAGATTTGAATTCGGTGCGGAAGTTGGAGGTGCTCATGATGAACCAGAAATAATTTCAGTTGAGGTAATATGGTCAAAGAATAATAGCTTAATTTTCTTTGCGCGACGCCCGCTTCATAGCAATAAGAGAAAATATTAGGGTTTCATGGCATGGTCTCTGTGCTTAAGCGGTGGTATGGTCTGTATCCATGACTTACGATCTCAACAACAAAGGGGCTTGCTTGGTATGATGCTGCGCCAAATGTTCTTTTTTTTGTTTTACTCTTTTTTATTTACTTTGACGATGAATTCAAACGCTCAAATTGCGCAATCCTTGGCCCCAAGTGGGAAGATCAAAGCATCGATTAATTTGGGCAATCCCATTTTGGCCAACAAAGACCCCAAGACTGGACAGCCGGTGGGCGTTTCCGTGGATCTGGCCCACGCCTTGGCCAAAAAACTCGGTGTGGAGTTGGAGTTGGTGGTCTTTGATTCAGCGGGTGAATCGGTTCAAGCGGTGAAAGAGGAGAGAGCGGACTTTGGTTTTTTTGCCATTGATCCTGTGAGAGGTGAGGGCATTGCCTTTACCGACCCTTATGTGTTGATTGAGGGAAGTTATCTGGTCAGAAATGACTCTGCCATCCAAGCCAATGAGCAAGTCGATCGCAATGGCATTCGAGTCACGGTTGGTAAGGGCAGTGCATATGATTTGTATCTGACGCGGGAATTGAAGCATGCCAGCATCGTTCGCTCACCCACGTCGCCCACTGTTGTAGATTATTTTTTGGAGCAAAACATTGAAGTTGCTGCAGGGGTGAAACAGCAGTTGGAATTTGACCAAAAAAGGTTTTCTAACTTGCGACTTTTACCAGGCAGATTCATGGTCATTCAGCAAGCCATGGGTATTCCAAAGTCACGCTCAGTTCAAGCGCATCAGTACTTGATCGATTTCGTCAAAGAGATGAAGGCAAGCGGTATGGTCAGTCAATCTCTTGTGTCCCACAAGATAGAAGGGGCATCTGTGGCACCTTGATGGGCAGGTGAAGAGCAGGGGTCAGTTGTTTTTCAGTTGTTGGGCGATTTTCTTACCTAATTCAACCCCCCATTGGTCAAAGGGATTGATGGACCAAATGGCTGCCTGGGTAAATACTTTGTGTTCGTAAAGCGCCATCAATGCACCCAAGATGTTGGGTGACATTTCATCCAACCAAATGCTCGTACTTGGAGAGTTGCCCCTGAAGGTGCGATGTCCTGCAAGGACAGAAATTTGTTCATCGCTCAGGCCATCTTCTTTCAGCTCTTTTTCAGTGTCTTGAAGATTGCGACCCAGGGCCAGGGCTTTGGCTTGCGCTTTCATGTTCAGGACCAAACACTGATGATGTTCCAGAGTTGGGTCGATAGGACATGAGTCGGATTTGAGTCCAATGAAATCTATAGGGACCAAATGGCTGCCCTGATGCAACAGTTGAAAATAAGCATGTTGACCATCAATGCCCAACCCACCCCAAACAATAGGAGAAGTATGGACTTGCATGGGGTGTGTTTGAAGATCCACCCCTTTGCCATTGGACTCCATTTCCAATTGCTGTAAATAGGGCGTGAAGTGACTTAGTAAATAGGAATAGGGCGCAACGTTGTGGGTAGAGGCTTTGAGGAAATTGTTGTTCCAAATGCCAACAAGAGCCAGCAAAATCGGCAAATTTCTGTCCCAAGGCGTTTGGTAAAAATGTTCATCCATGGCCCGAGCTCCACTGAGCAGCTCTTTGAATCTTTTCTCACCTATGGCGATGGCAACAGGCAGCCCAATGGCCGACCAAACGGAGTATCTTCCACCCACCCAGTCCCAAAACTTGAACGTTTGCGAACTTTTAAAACCGCTTTCCAAGGCCAAGGCTGTGTTGGCAGTAACAGCGACGAGGTGTTGGCTCATTTTTTCAACTGGGCATCCATTTCTCTGAAGCCACTGTTTGGCAGAGGCGGCGAGTAAAAGGGTTTCTTGAGTTAAAAATGTTTTGCTTTGAACGATAAAGAGCGTGGTGCTGGCGTCAAGATCAGACAAAATTTTGAACAAGGCCCACGCATCCACGTTGGAGACAAAGTGCACTCTAGGCAAGCTTGTCGTGCCTGATTTTCCAACCCGTGGCTCTAAGTTCGATAAAGCTTGAACACACATTCTTGGGCCAAGGTCTGAACCCCCTATGCCAAGATTCACGACGTCTGTAAAGGCCTTACCGGTAAAGCCTTGAAGTTCTTGGTGGCGAAGTTGTTCAGCAAATCTGCAAAAACGATCCAATTCAAGGTTGACCTCTTGGGTGATGCTTTTGCTCCAAGAGACTTGAGACTCATCTAGATTTCTAAGCGCCGGGTGAAGTGCAGCGCGTTGTTCAGAGGTGTTGACCTCTTGTCCCTGGAAAAAAAGATTGATTTGCTGTTTGAGATTTGATTCTTCGGCAAGATGCAGCAGTGCATTCAATACATGCGAGTCAACTCTTTGGCAAGAGAAGTCCAACTCCAGCCCCAGCGCCTTGAAATTCAAGGCCTCTGAGCGTTTTTGATCTTTTAAAAGATCACGCAAATGCGGCATTTCACGGGCGCTTAAGCCTTGGAGTTCAATCCAAGACTTCAAAGAGTTGACCGAATGGGCGTGTTTCATGGAGTAAAGGATTGAACGATTCGATCTGACACCGAAGAGGGTCAGTCGGCTGAAATCTTTCTTTCACGAATGAGCTTGCCCCATTTCTTAGATTCGCTGTCAATGAAACGTGCCAGCTCCTCTCGGGTACCAGGCTCGGGGGTCAAACCATGTTTGATCAGTGCCTCTTTGACCTCGGGATTTTGAAGCACTTTGACGATCTCAAAGTTCCAGCGATCCAATATTTTAGGGTGCATATGGGCAGATGCAACAAAGGCATACCAATTCACGGCGTTGAAGCCTTTGAAGCCAGACTCCGCAACAGTGGGCAAGCTTGGCAGGGTTGTGCTCCTGGACAAACCTGTTGTGGCCAAGGGTATGACTTTGCCTGCTTCAATATAGGGCCCTGCAGAGGAGGGGGTGGAGAAGTAGGCAGATACGCGCCCGCCCAGCAAATCAGTCAAAGCTGGCGCACCCCCCTTGTAGGGGATGTGCAAGATATCAATATTGGCTTCTTGGTTGAAAAGCTCACCTGCAAGGTGGGAGGCTGAGCCTGCCCCCGTGGAGGCGTAATTGAGAACACCGGGTTTGGATTTGGCCAAGGCAATGTATTGAGCCAAGCTTGTCACGCCCAAGCTGGGACTGACCACCAAGACGTTCGGAAAAAGAAGGCCCATGGTCAATGGGGCAATGTCCTTTTGCACGTCATAGCCGACTTTCATCATGTGGGGTGCTATGGCCAATGGGCCAATAGAGCCCAGCAAAATAACAGATCCATCGGGTTCTGACTTGGCAATGATTTGGTGGGCTATGTTGCCACCAGCACCAGCCTTGTTGTCAATCAAAACGGTTTGCCCTAAATTCTCCGACAACTTCTTTGCAATCAGTCTTGCGGCGGTGTCGGATGCTCCCCCAGCTGCAAAGCCAACGATCATGGTGATGGGCTTGTTGGTGGGGATGTCTTGGGCGAAGCTTGAGACAAAGACAGCGCTCAGAAAGAGAGCGAGTGCCCAATTCCAAGAGCATGTGTTGAACCTTGATGTTGGCAAATTCAGCGGTACGCTTAAAGTCATGATGAAACCTCTTTAATCTTCTTTGAGTATCAACCGACTAGGTTGTCTTTTTTCAACTGCAAAACGCACCAGTGCCGCACCTCGGTAAATACCGTGTGCAAATTTACCATAGGGCAGAGTTAAAAACAAAGCCATGATGGAGCCCAAATGAAGGGCCAATAGAAGCGGCATCGCGGCGGTCTTTCCAGCCAGCCACAAAAGTAGACCCGTCGAGGATGTGAGGATCAGTAGGGCAATGAAGCCCAAGTCCATGGGCTTTTGTTTGGCGTCTCCGTGGTCCTTGTGCCTGCTTAAATTGAGCTTGGCCAAAGCGATGGAACCAATCAACAAAGACACGCCACCTACAACGCCAAGCAGCTTGGGTAGGCTGCTCAAATCGTAGGGCGCAAACAGACCAAAGCCATAATGATAGATGGTAGCAACTGATGTCGATGCAAAGCACAGCATGAAACCGTAGAAGGTGAGGTGATGCGCTCGTCGTTTGGCCAAGGTAAAGGCGTCGTCTTCATTGTTACAGCCCTCCCCATGTCCGCCATCCAAGTATTTCAAGGTCAGCATATTTTGAGTGGCCTCAAGAGTTGCTGGAGTGGAGGCGCCCACTCCACCGGTGACCGGTGCTATTTTAGATAAAAAGGTAAAGAGACCGATGCCCAGGGCGATCACGTCAAAGATGAAGATCGGTGCAAATAAATTGACCATGGCGTTGTGGCCGAGGATGTCATAAAAGCCCAGAACCTTGGTGCCGTCGAACACAGATGAGTTTTGCTTCATCATGATCAATGCAACAAAAAACGCCAACGACAAGGTCAAGCAAATGGCAATCCAAAGACCGTTGTGTTGGTACCATTTACCCATTGACTTGGGCCAGGCATATGTTTGGTAGGTCTCAAGCCTCACCTTGGCCATGCTTTGCGGAATGTTGACCTGAAAGTCATGTGGATCTGCATATTGACAGGCGTGAAGGCAAGCGCCACAACTGTGGCATAAATTGGCCATGTAATGAATGTCATTTTGTTCAAAGCTCAAGCGCCTCGTCATCGCAGGAAACACCGCACAAAAACTTTCACAATACCGACAAGCATTGCATATTTGCAATTGTCTAGCAACCTCAGCCTCATTGGGGCTGAGAACCACTTCACCTAATGCCGTTGCTTTCGCTTCTTGAACCAACTCATTGAGCGCTTTCATAGTTAAGATTCCTCGCTGACAGTGTTTTCAATCGATCGGTTCATGCTCAATTCGCTTTCTGGTCCAGAGCCGTTGGTGTTCGAGGGTGATGCACTCAATACAAATTGGGCAGCTTGGTGTCCTGCAATCCGACCATATGCCGTGCCAATGGTCATCCCCACGCCAGCGGTGTATCCTTTACCCAGGACATTGCCTGCCATGATTTCGCCTGCTGCAAATAAATTGGGACTGGGTTGGTCGCTGAAATAAACAGCAGCCGTTTGATCTGTTTTAAGTCCTAGGTAAGTGAACGTGATCCCTGGCTTAACAGGATATGCATAAAAAGGGGCCTGAGTAATTGGAATGGCCCAGTGGCTTTTGACAGGGCTCACTCCTTCAGTATGGCAGTCATCTAAAACAGTGTGGTTGAAAGTGCCAACCCGACATGCTTGGTTGTATTCGTTCATGGTTTGCATAAATGTGCTTTGATCCAGTCCGATCAAGTCGGCCAATTCCTCAAGCGTATTGGCTTTCGTGCCCACAAACACGGGAGGCATAAAGCGGCCTACGGCTTTTGAATCGGTTATTGAGTAAGCAATTTGTCCGGGTTGCAATGCCACCAATCGACCCCAAATGGCATAACGTTTTGGCCAAAAGTCTTCTCCCTCATCGTAAAAGCGTTTGGCAAATTTATTGACCACAACACCCAAGGAGACGCAATCTATACGAGTACAAATACCGCCGTCATAGAGTGGAGCCCTGGCATCAATGGCGACCATGTGTGCTTGGGTAGGGTCCCCAATGATGTCGGCCCCTTGGTCTTTTAGCCGGTCGATCATGGTACCCTGGTTAAATCTTGAGCCACGGATGAGGAAGTTGTCCGCAGGCCACTCTCCCCATTGGTTTTGTCCCCAGGCTTGCCTGAGCTTGTCGATGTTGGACTCAAAGCCCCCGCATGCTAAAACACAACTTTTGGCAAATATTGTTTCAAGCGTTTTCGATCCATCACTTTGTAGATGGGAGACAGTAGCACTCTTGAAGACACCGTCTTTGACATCGATGTCGATAGCAGTGGCGTTGTAATCAACTTGAATGCCTAAATTTTTCGCGCTTCTAAAGTAAGCGTTGATCAAGGCTTTGCCGCCTCCCATGAAAAAGGCATTGGTTCTAGCTGTGTGAAGAGCGCCAGAGAGTGAGGGTTGAAAACGAACGCCGTGTTTTTCCATCCAAGGGCGACACGTTGAGGAGTCTCGAAT
>JBAXNB010000113.1:0-7939 GCA_037134015.1 Betaproteobacteria bacterium
GGGACTTGGTTTAAAAAAAGAGGTGTTCAAACTGGTGTTGCTTCAAACTCTCTCCAGTCAAGCTCTTTAGGCACGATGGCTTGAAACGAACAAACCGTCGATGGAATTTTAAGTTCGCCCACGCCAATGGGGGGCTCACCCTTAGCAAAGCGCTTGGCAGCATCGATCATTTGTCGGCGAAACTCTACAACGGCCATGTCGCTTGCGCCCAATCGGTCTTGAGAACGATCGGCAATGGGGCCCATGGTGATCCACATGGCCATGTCTTGGTTAGGGATGCCTTTGATGCCCGTGAAGTTGCCGGACTTCATCAGGGCGCGGTCTTGTAGAAAATGATTGCTCACATCCCGGTGGGGCTTGTAATTGGCATCCAGATCAACGTCGACTTGAGTGCTCATGAATCGACGCCATTCGTCCGTGTCCGGCGTCGTCTCATGGGGACCCCAGGCGATGAAGTGAAAGGCCGTGTGTGTGTCGTCGATGGCTGTGTTGATGTTGGCCACGTTGTACATGTTGTTGGGAGGAATCAATGCCGTTGAAGGCGCCACAAAGACGGTTGCGCGAATGTATTCATGGGTGTTGGCATTTTGAATAGGGCGCCTGATGGCAGCGTAGCGAAAGCCATAGTCATCCCTTTGGGTCTGCATTCTTGGGGCTTTGTCTGTTGAAGGGCGCAACCAAGCGCTGTCATTGACCGTGGCGCCTGGCACCCTAGAAGGGGTCATGTCCGAAGAGTGAAGGCTAGAGCTGTGGGCCGAGTCGATTTGTCCCTCCATGATTTGCGCCCAATTGCAGGGGATCACCATTTTAGAGATGGAGACGCGGACGGATTCATTCGGCGCCCAAGCCGGTGGGGTAAACGGGGTCAAGGTCTCGCTGGGGCCCATGTAGGCCCAAACCATGCCCGCCCATTCATGGGCGGGGTAAGCAATGTGCTTGACTTTCTCTTTGAGGCCACTTGCGTTGGGCTCCGAGCTCATGTCAATCACTTGACCCGACACATCCATTTTCCATCCATGGTAGAGGCACCTCAGACCCGAGTGCTCGTTTCTGCCGTACACCAAGGAGGCCCTTCGGTGAGGACAGTGTTCACCTAAAACGCCCAAGCGACCTTCAGTGTCTCTAAAAACCACCAAGTCTTCCCCGAGCACGCGAGCGCGTATGGGCGTGCCGTCGGGTTCATCGACCTCTTCGACCAAGCAAATGACCTGCCAATGGCGGCGCATCAATTGCCCCATCACCGCCTCACCTTCAACTCGGCACAGCAGTTCATTTTCTTCAAATGTCAGCATTTTTGTCTCCTGGTATGACAATCAACTTGCCAATAAATACTTAGATTGCTAAGATTATGACATGTTTGAATGCCTGTCAAGTCCCATCCATCCCAAAAGAGCCCACTGATATTTTTATGAGCGACCCCTCGATTTTTCTAAAAGTGACCCGCAAAGAGGCGCTCACACCTGATGTTTTCATGTTCGACTTGGTGCACCCTGAAGGCCTGTCCTTGCCAAGCTTCACCCCTGGTGCGCACATCACCGTCAAAACACCCAAGGGTTCACACCGTCAATACTCTTTGTGCAGCTCACCAAGCACCACTGATCGGTGGCAAATTGCCATCAAGCGAGAGGCCTTGGGGCGAGGGGGCTCATTGAGCATGGCCGATGACTTGCTTGAGGGGGACCTCCTTGAAGTCCTTCAATGCAGCAACCTCTTTGAGCTCCATGACGCTGCGCCGAGCCATGTCTTTGTGGCCGGTGGTATTGGCATCACCCCGATTCTTTCTATGATCAGGCATTTGCTGAGCCAAGGTAAAAGCAATTTTCAACTGTATTACTGCACCCGGGATGCCTTGAGTACAGCATTTTTTGAGGAGTTGAACTCGCCCGCCTTGGTCGATCGAGTCCAACTGCATCACGACCATGGAGACCTTCAGCAGGCCTTGGATTTCTGGCCCATCTTTGAGCAACCTAGCGCCTCGCATGTTTATTGTTGTGGGCCTCAGGGATTGATGGACAGTGTGCGTGACATGACCGGACACTGGCCCAGTGAAAACATCCATTTTGAAAGTTTCGGTGCGCCACAAACGTCCCTTGAGCAAAACACCCCCTTTGATATCGTCTTACAATCCACGGGCAGAAGAATCCACGTCGGCGCCGATGTTTCCATTTTGGAGGCTTTGCGCTCCCATGGCGAGAGCGTCTCAAGCTCTTGCGAGAGCGGTACCTGTGGTTCGTGTCGAACAGGTTTTATTTCTGGTGAGGTTGAGCACCGAGATTGGGTGTTGCTTGAAGATGAAAGAAGTCAATGCATGATGATCTGTGTCTCGCGAGCCTTGTCCCAAGAGTTGGTGCTTGATCGATGACGGGTCAGAAACTTCGCATCGGTGTGGCAGGGTTGGGCCGGGCCTTCACCCTGATGCTACCAAGCTTTGTCAAAGACGCCCGTGTACAACTGGTGTGTGCGACCGATCCTCAGCAAGAGGCATGTGCCCAATTTGAACGTGACTTTGGGGCAGAGTGTGTCAAGAGCGTGGAAGAGCTCTGTGCACGTGCTGATGTTGACGTGGTCTACATTGCCACGCCGCATCAACTGCATGCAAGTCATGTGGAACTGGCGGCGGCAATGGGCAAGCACATCTTGGTTGAAAAACCCATGGCCTTGACCCTGGACGAATGCAAGCGAATGATCCAAGCTGTACAAAAAGCGGGGACGATCATGGTGGTGGGTCACAGCCATAGTTTCAATGCGCCCATCTTGCAAGCCTACCACCTCATCCGTCGCCGAGAGTTTGGAGCAGTGAGGATGATCCATGCACTGAACTACACGGATTTTTTATACCGTCCTCGTCGACCTGAGGAGCTCGATACCAGCCAAGGCGGGGGAGTGCTCTTCAGCCAAGCGGCGCACCAACTGGACATCGTCAGATTGCTGGGCGGTGGTTTGGTGAACAGTGTGACGGCACGCACGGGTGCATGGGATCCCCAAAGACCCACCGAGGGCGCTTACAGTGCGCTCTTGAGTTTTGCGAATGGTGCATTTGCAACTGTCAGCTACAGTGGGTATGCCCACTTTGACAGCGATCTGTGGATGGGTCAAGTCGGAGAGTTGGGGCAAGATAAAGACCTGACCTCCTATGGTCAAGCCAAGCGCAGACTCGAACAGGTTCAAACCCGTGAGGAAGAATCAGCCCTCAAAGCGGCAAGAAATTATGGGGCGACAGATTGGCAAAAGGCGCAGGCCCCAGGCTTGCCAGCGAAGCACCAACACTTTGGCCCCTTGATCATCAGTTGCGACAGGGCCGACATGAGGCCTGTGCCCCATGGTTTATGGATCGACAGCGACCAAGCTTCACAACTTGTTGAAATTGCCCCCCCTCTTGTGCCGCGTCAAGAGGTGATCGATGAACTTTATGATGCGGTTTTTTGTCAAAAGCCTGTCTTGCACAGCGGCACTTGGGCTCGTGCCACGACCGAACTCAGTCTTGCCATCTTGGAGTCGGCTCGAAGCAACACAACCGTGGTGCCCAAGCATCAGGTGGCGCCGCTAGCGTCCTCATGAAAAAAAACAAGCAAGAAACCCAATTGATGCTCAAGCACTGGCAAAACGCAGTGCCCGATGATCGATTGGCCCATCTAGTCAGAGATGCTGGTCGGGCGTATTCTCGTGCACTTCAAGGGCGCCTGAGCCAACACGAGGTGGCCTTTGGACATTGGACCTTTTTAAGAATTCTTTGGGAATCGGACGGATTGACGCAAAGTGAGCTGAGTGCTCAAGCCGGGGTCATGGAGCCCACGACTTTTTCAGCCATGAAGAAAATGGAAAGTTTGGGCTACATCCAAAGACGGCATTCACCGGACAACAAAAAAAACCTCTACGTTCACTTGACCCCCAAGGGCCGTCAACTGAGGCAACTGTTGGTGCCCTTGGCCGAACAAGTCAACCAAGTGAGCGTCAAGGGAATCAGCGCGCAAGATGTGGCGACCACCCGAAGAGTTTTACTGGCCATCTTGAGCAGTCTTGCAAAAGACGATGCAGCGTGAGGGGGTCGCTCGTTTGTTTTTAATTTTTAAAATGTATCTACTGAGGTGGTGTTCATGCCCAGACTAGAAGACGATCGTTTGCTGCTTGGACTTGGGACCTACATTGACGATTTCGATCCAGGTCAGTGCTGGCACGCAGTTTTTTTTCGCAGTCAAGTGTCATCCGGTTTGGTGGCGTCGATGGATGTATCCAAAGCCTTGCTCATGCCAGGTGTCATGGGTATTTTTAAGGGTGAGGACTTTGCTGGACTGAAGATGCCAGCATTCAATGCTTTGCTGAGTCCTAGCAAGACGCTTGAGTTTGCGGTTTTAACATCTGAAAAAATTTCTTATGTGGGCGAACCCTTGGCCGTTGTCATTGCTCAAACTCTCGTTGAAGCCCAAAATGCTTGTGAGGCGATTCAATTGAGCCTTCAAAGGGATCCCAGCTATGACGCGGAGAAGACCGAGGAAGCACTTTTTTCATCCATTTTTAAAACCCAAGCGGTGCTCGACGAGAAGGTTCAAAGCACTGTGGCTGTTGAACTCCATCAGCCAAGGGTGGTGGCTTTAACACTTGAGACCCGCTCAGCCCTGGCCAGGTACGTAGAGGAGACCAATTCATTTCACATCTCCTTGGGCAGCCAAACGCCAAGCAGAGCACAAAGCGACTTTGCCAAGATCTTGGACGTTCCTTTGTCCAAGGTGCGCGTGTCCATGCTCAATGTGGGTGGTGCATTTGGCTTCAAATCCTCTTTGTACCCAGAGGAGTTGATGCTTGCACTGTGTTGTCAAGCTCTTAAAAAGACCATCAAGTGGGTGTCAAGCAGGTCTGAGGATTTTTTAAGTGGCATGCATGGGCGAGGCTCTGAGTTGTCTGGGCAATTGAAACTGTCTTCCAGCGGAAAAATTCTAGAGCTTCAAGCCCGAGTGTCCTTTGACCTTGGGGCTTGGTTGCCGTTTTCAGCGGTTGTGCCGATGCGAAACGCCTGCAGAATTTTACCCGGCCCCTACCACGTGCCCCTGGTCGATATCCAAGGGCGTGCTCACTTGAGCCACAAAGCGCCCGTGAACATTTACCGTGGAGCAGGTAGACCCGAGGCGGCCATTTTGATGGAAACCTTGATGGAGAAAGCGGCCAAGTCTTTGAAGATCGACAGTGTTGATTTCAGGCTCAAGCACTTGGTGGCGAGCGAAGAGATGCCCTATCGAACGCCCACGGGTGAGACCCTGGATTCTGGCCACTATTCAAAAATATTGTTAAAGGCTTGTGAACTCTTTGCCTATGAAGAAGAAAGACATCTGCAGTTGGCTCGTCGCTTGAGGGGCGAGTGCGTTGGTATCGGCATTGGCTTTTACATCGAGCCCTGTGGCTTGGGCTGGGAGTCGGCATCGGTGGAATGGCTTAAAGACGGAACGGTGAGCGTTTACTGTGGTTCGCCCGCGCAGGGGCAAGGACATGAGACCTCCTATGCCAACATTGTTGCTCAAGAACTCCACTGCAGTGTGTCCAACATCAAAGTCAATTTAGGCGACACGGATTTTGGTCCTCCCGGTTTGGGGACCTTGGCAAGTCGCAGCATAGCGATTGGTGGGAGTGCGATTGTGAAAGCGTGTCGCGAAGTCCTTCGCTTAAAAGACAGCGGACAAGCCCTTCCTATCGTGGCCCATGAAATCTTCAACTCTGAAGAAGCCTGGGGCTATGGTTGTGTCATCGCTCGACTGGCCATCGACATCGACACGGGTAAACCCTCGATAGAGCGGCTCGTGTATGTGGACGATGCAGGCCATCAAGTCGATCCCGAGTTGGTGAAAGATCAGCTGCTCGGGGGGTGCGCCCAAGGGATTGGACAAGCCATGATGGAGCACATGGTGTTTGACAGCCATGGACAACTCCTGACAGGCTCCTTAATGGATTATGCTATGCCCAGGGCGGACGATATCCCCTACATTCAGATCCACAGCGAATGCACACCTAGCCCGCACAATTTGCTAGGGGCCAAGGGTGTGGGTGAGGCGGGTTGTATTGGCGTGCCGGCCGCTTTGTTGAACGCGGCAAGAGATGCCTTGCAACTGTCGGTGCAGGAGGACATTGATTTCCCCCTGACTTCAGAGAAGTTATGGAGCTTTTTGAGACGATCTAAAGGAGAAGAGCAGAGATGAACTACAAAAAAAACGAGGCCAAAGCCTATGCAAAAGAACACATGAGGGGAATTTGGGCTGCCAATTTAACCCCCTTTGATGATGCACTGCGTTTTGATGAAAAGGCTTACCGCGAGAACCTTTTACACTGGTTGAACGATCTTCATTTGGGCGGTATTTTTATCGCTGGCAAGCAGGCCGAATTTTTCTCGATGTCCATTGCCGAGAGAAAGAAAATGATGGCGATATCCGTTGACGTCGCTCGGGAGTTGGGAGATCGCAATGGTGTGGGTCATGCTGGCATCATCACCTCTTGCTCGGACACCAATTTAGATGTGGTGTTGGATTTGGCACGTTACTCTGAACAGATTGGCGCAGACTATGTGATTGTTCACAGCCCGGTGCTTCATTTTGGCGCCCATACCGATGAGACGATCTATGAATACTATCGCTATTTGTCCGAGCAACTGGACATTGGTATTGCCATGTGGAATCACCCTGATTGTGGGTATGTGATGTCTGCGCAGTTGTGCTCAAAAATAGCCAAGCTACCCAACATGGTGGCCATCAAGTACAGCACCGACAGAGAGTTGTACAAAGAATTAACCGAGTTGTCGGGCTCAGAGATACAAATCAGCAACCCCGACGAGCACGACTGGCTTCAAAACATTGAGGAACTTCATTGGAGTTTGTACCTTTGTTCAACACCACCTTTTTTGCTTCAGTCCAAAGTGGATCAACGCATGAATGAGTACACCCGATTGGCTTTCAAGGGTGATTTTGCAGCAGCCAAAAAGGTCAACGACAGCTTAGACCCGGTTCGTGAAGCCTTCAAGTCCTCCAAGCCCAAAGGCAAGCCCCAGGCACATGCAAAATATTGGCAAGAGTTGCTCGGCCAACACGGTGGACCGGTGAGAAGACCTTTGCTTCAATTGACGCCAGAGGAGAAAGAAACCATCCAAAGCGCGTTTAAGCAATCTGGCTTAAAAACTTAAAACACGTCTGACCATGTCAACCTCAAACCCCATTTACAGAGCAGATCACTACAGCCAACCGATCAACTTGCCCTCTTGGTTGGAGGAGAACGCCTCTAAACTGGTGCCACCTGTCAACAACCAACAGATATGGAAAAATTCTGATCTGATTTGCACGATCGTGGGGGGGCCCAATCAAAGAACTGATTTCCATGACGACCCCTTTGAAGAGTATTTTCATCAATTCAAAGGCAATGCATCGATCATCGTTGCTGACCGGGGGAAATTCGAGCGGGTGCACTTGCGAGAGGGGGATGTGTTCTTGCTTCCTCCCCACGTCAGACACTCTCCACAAAGGACCGAGGAGGGGAGTTTGTGCACCGTGATAGAGCGCAATCGAACCGACCAAGACATTGATGCTTTTGAATGGTATTGTGCCAATTGTGCATCTTTGGTGACTCGAGTTGAAATTCAGTTAAAAAGCATCGTTGACGATTTGCCAAAAGCCTTCAATCGTTTTTATGACGCCTCCGAAGCTGCTCGAACTTGTCCCCATTGCTCTGCCGTGCATCCAGGAAGAGACTGGGCCAGGTGGCATGCGCATTGTCAAGTGAACTTTAAATTAAGCTGAATGTGGCATCGGTGTGAGATGTCCGCCTTGGAAAATACCGTCAGCATTTTTTGCGCTTCTAAGCTGATCTGTGGCTCTAAAGATCAATCGCGACGCTCAATTGATTTGGAAGTTGCCTGCTTTGATCACAGGCCTCCACTTGTTCGTCTCTGCTTGAATGAATTCCAAAAACT
>JBAXNB010000114.1:0-7934 GCA_037134015.1 Betaproteobacteria bacterium
TGTGGCCAATTACCTGGATATTTTGGAGCAAAACGCTTTTGGTAATTACCGCACCTTGCTGGAACAAATCACCTTGTGTCCCGCCATGGGGTATTACTTGACCTACAAGGGTAACGTCAAGGGCAATGTGGTCACCGGCAGTCAACCCGATGAAAACTATGCCCGTGAGCTCATGCAACTGTTCACCATTGGCTTGATCAAGTTGAACAACGATGGCACCCCACAATTCAATGGCAGTGTTGCCGCTGAAACCTACACGCAGTCCGATGTGAGCGGTATGGCCCGAGTCTTCACGGGTTGGGACTTGGACACCAGCGGCCTCACCAGCCCCTACCCACCGTCGCTCATGCAGCGACCCATGGTGCAAGTCAACTCGAGGTATGAAACCGGAGCCAAGAGTTTTTTGGGTGTCACGATCCCTTCGGGCACCTCGGCAGTTCAGTCCTTAAAAATCGCTCTGGATACCGTGTTCAACCATCCCAATTTACCTCCCTTTTTGGCCAAACAGATGATTCAACGCTTGGTGTGTAGCAACCCCAGTTCAAGTTACGTCAATCGCGTTGCCAACACGTTCATCAACAATGGTGCGTCAGTGCGTGGCGACATGAAGGCTGTGGTCAAGGCGATCTTGATGGATCCAGAGGCGCGCGACATGAGTTTGATTTCGCAAAGTCCCTTTGTTGGAAAAATCCGAGAGCCTGTGGTGCGTTTCTTGAATTGGGCCATTGCTTTCCAAGCCAAATCGGCCTCGAATGTATGGGCTGTGGGCGATTTGTCCAGCACGAGCAATGCTTTGGGGCAGTCCCCTTTGCGTGCGCCCACCGTTTTTAATTTCTTTCGACCAGGCTATGTCCCGCCCAACACGGCTTTGGCCAACTCGGGTCTCACAGCCCCAGAGTTGCAAATCGTTGATGAAACATCGGTGGCCAGTTACATCAACTTCATGCAAAGGGTGGTGGCTGGGAGTGGCGTAGGGGATGTCAAGGCCGACTACACTGCGCTCATGGCCATTGCCAAAGATTCCAGCGCCTTGTTGGCTGAACTCAACACCTTGCTTTGCGCTCAAGAGTTGAGCTCGGACATGTTGCTCTCGATGAAGGCGGCGTTGGATACGATCTCGGTGAGCACAACTGCTGGGCTCATGAACCGTATTTATGCCGCCTTGGTCTTGGTTTTTGCTTGTCCGCAATACATTGTTTTGAAGTGAAGATGCGCATGCACCCCAACCTACAAGTCCTTGATCGCAACCAGTCCAGAAGAAGTTTTTTGAAGACAGGTTTGAGCCTGAGTGTCGCTGGCGCTGCGGCACCTTTGGCGATGAACTTGGCCGCCTTGTCCGAGGCGGCGGCTGCGTCTTCGGCGCTTACTGCGAGCGATGATTACAAGGCGATTGTTTGTGTCTTCATGTATGGTGGCAACGATTACGCCAACACCTTGATCCCCTTTGATGCGCCCAGTCATGCGGCCTACACCGGTTTCAGGTCCAACTTGGCCATCGATTTGCCTTTCTTGAGCGATACGCTTTTAAAGCCTTCAACGCCTTTGGCCAACTCGCGCCAATATGCCTTGGCGCCTGAGTTGTCGTCCTTGATCCCGATTTTTGATGCGGGCAAAATGAGCGTGATCTTGAATGTGGGCACCTTGGTTCAACCCACCACCAAGGCTCAGTTCACGAGCGCGTCAGTGCCGCTGCCGCCTAAACTGTTTTCGCACAACGATCAACAATCCTATTGGCAATCCTCTAACCCTGAGGGCGCGACCTCTGGATGGGGCGGACGCATGGGCGACTTGTTTCAGTCCAGCAACTCAAAGGCCGCATTCACCTGCATAGGGCTAGGGGGCAATGCCGTTTATCTGACTGGAAAATACACCTCGCAGTACCAACTGAGCGAATCGGGTTCGGTGCAGATCAATGGGATCAAAAGTGCTTTGTTTGGCTCTGCGGCTTGTCAAGCGGCTTTGAGCAAAATGATCGTGACGCCTTCAACCCACCTCTTGGAGCAAGAGTACATCAAAACAACCGCACGCTCCATTGATGCGCACGATCAAGTGAGCTTGGCCTTGTCCAAGATCAATCCGCTCACGACCTCGTTTCCGCTGGCCAACAGTTTAGGCAACCAACTCCAAGTGGTGGCCAAACTGATTGCTTCGAGAAGTTCTTTGGGGGTCAAGCGCCAGGTGTTCTTTGTCTCCTTGGGTGGTTTTGACAATCACACCGCCTTGACCAAATACCATCCTGGGTTGATGCAATTGGTGGGAGACGCCATGTCCTCGTTTTACAAAGCCACGCAAGAGTTGGGGGTGTCCGATCAAGTGAGCACCTTCACCGCCTCTGACTTTGGCCGCACCTTGCTCAGCAACAGCGACGGCTCAGACCATGGTTGGGGCAGCATGCACTTTGTCATGGGAGGTGCAGTCAAAGGGCAAAAATTCAGCGGTTCAGCGCCAGTGATCGCCAACTCGGGACCCGATGACGTCGGGCAAGGTCGCTTGTTGCCTTCGATCTCGGTGGATCAAGTGGCCTCCACCTTGGCAACATGGTTTGGTGTTTCTGCACAGGATCAATTGAGTATTTTGCCGAATTTAAAAAACTTCTCTCAAAAAGACCTTGGGTTTTTCGTTTAAGCCCAGAGCTGTGTGGCATCCTTTTTCAACGAAGTCGCTCAAGGCGGGGCTAAAAGCGTGCCTAAAAAGCCACATCAGCTAGGATAGAATCGACAGATTCGGATCTTGGTGCCCAAAGCAGCCTGATGGGCTAAAGCACCACCAGAGAGCCCACGGCTTTGTTCATGACAAAGTGTAGAGCACTTCATTTTTCCTTGGTTCGGTTGAGCTTGACGCCTTTTCTTGAAGGTATTGCCTCTTTGTACCTGATGGCCCTATGAATGCTTTTGCAGTTTGATTGAAGTCATGCTACCTGGGCAGCACCCCACGGAGCAAGGTTCGTCTAAATTTGGCTTATTGAATGTGAACCTTTGGCTTGCAAGTCCTTGGGGCTTAAAAAAGCCCTTGGCAGTCTTTTTGGAGTAAAAAATAAAATGTCAGTCCTCATTGAAACGCTTGAAAAATTGGAGAGAAAAGTCACCTTGACCCTTCCCATTGAAACCATTCAAAATGAAGTCGATCAACGCTTGAAGAAGTTGTCCAAGCAAGTCAAGATCGATGGTTTTAGGCCTGGTAAGGTGCCCATGAACATCGTCGCTCAGCGTTATGGCTACTCTGTTCAGTACGACGTCATGAACGACAAGGTCGGAGAAGCGTTCTCTCTGGTCGCCAATGAGGCCAAAATCAGGGTCGCAGGTGCACCTAGGATCAGTGAAAAGGAAGTCTCGCCTGAAGGTCAACTTGCCTTTGACGCGGTTTTTGAAGTTTACCCAGAGGTCAAGCTTGGTGATTTGTCCAGCTTGGAGGTTGAAAAGTTTCATGCTGAAGTGACCCAAGAGGCCATTGACAAAACCATCGATATTCTTTTAAAGCAAAAACGCACCTTCAATCAAAAGTCAAAAGAGGCTCAAGTGGAGGTGGATGACCGGGTGACGGTTGACTTTGAAGGCAAAGTCGACGGCGAGCCCTTCCAGGGCGGTCAAGCCAGCGATTTTCAATTTGTCGTTGGCGAAGGTCAGATGCTCAAGGAATTTGAAGAAGCGGTCAAAGGCATGAAAACCGGTGAAAGCAAGACGTTCCCTTTGAGTTTTCCTGCCGATTACCATGGCAAAGATGTGGCCGGAAAAACAGCCGATTTCATGGTCTCGTTAAAGAAGATTGAAAGCGCTCACTTGCCCGAGCTCAACGAAGCCTTTGTCAAATCTTTGGGGGTTGCTACACCAACGGTGGAAGGCTTGAAGGCGGACATCGAGAAGAATTTGCAACGAGAGGTGAAATCTCGCTTGCTCAGCAAAAACAAACAAGTTGTTTTGGACGCCTTGGTGTCCAAATCGGAATTGGATTTGCCCAAGTCGATCGTCCAGTCCGAGCTCGATCGAATGGTGGAGCGCGCCAGAGCGGATTTGAAGCAACGGGGCATCAAGGACGCCGACAAGGCGCCCATTCCAGAGGATCTCTTTAGGCCACAAGCCGAGAGCCGTGTTCGCTTGGGCTTGGTGGTCTCTGAGCTGGTGAGCTCCAACGACTTGTATGCCAAGCCTGACCAAATCAAAGATCACATTGAGCACTTGGCGTCAAGTTATGAAAAGCCTGAAGATGTGAGCCGTTGGTATTACAGCAATCAACAAAATTTGGCTGAAGTTGAGGCCTTGGTGGTTGAAGAAAATGTGACCCAATACGTGCTCTCTCAAGTCAAAGTCAAAGAGAAAATCGTCACTTTTGAAGAATTGATGGGGCAAGCTTAAAGAGCTTGCATGGCAAATATTTTAGGAAAGATGAACACATGAGCAACTTAGATATCCAAGCCCTTGGGATGGTCCCCATGGTGATCGAGCAATCGGGTCGTGGTGAGAGGTCTTATGACATTTACTCTCGCTTGCTCAAAGAGCGGGTGATTTTTTTGGTCGGTCCTGTCAACGATCAGACGGCCAATTTGGTGGTTGCTCAGTTGCTTTTTTTGGAGAGTGAAAATCCTGACAAGGACATCTCCTTTTACATCAATTCACCCGGTGGTTCGGTCAGTGCTGGCATGGCCATCTTTGACACCATGAATTTCATCAAGCCCGACGTGTCGACCTTGTGCATAGGCATGGCCGCAAGCATGGGTGCGTTTTTGCTGGCTGCAGGCGCCAAAGGCAAGAGGTTTTCTCTGCCCAACTCCAAGGTGATGATCCACCAGCCCTTGGGCGGCACACAGGGACAGGCGACTGAAATTGAGATCCATGCCAGGGAAATTTTGAAGACCCGTGAGCAATTGAACAAGATTTTGGCCGAGCGCACCGGTCAGCCCCTTGAGAAAATTGAGAAAGACACCGAGCGCGATTACTACTTGTCTGCCGAAGAGTCCAAAGATTACGGCTTGGTCGATCAAGTGATCGCCAAAAGGCCCTAAAAGGCGGTTTGGATTGGCTTGAAGGCTCTTTAGAGGCAAAGAAGTTGTCAATTTATGGCTTCTTTCTCTTGTTTTAAGCGCTTGGTGTCCATTGGGCCCTGGCTTTTTAGTTATCATTGACACACCCCTTACTTAAAGAATCTTTCATGGCCGAGAAAAAAGGCACTTCATTTGAAAAAACGCTTTTTTGCTCGTTTTGTGGCAAAAGTCAACACGAGGTCAAGAAGTTAATCGCTGGCCCCTCGGTGTTCATTTGCGATGAGTGCATTGATTTATGCAATGAGATCATCCGAGATGAGCTGCCCAACACGGCACAAAGCCTCAAAGGCGAAAAGGGCGAGTTGCCAACTCCCCATGAGATCAAAAACAATTTGGACCACTACGTCATTGGGCAAGAGGTGGCGAAACGTTCATTGTCGGTGGCTGTTTACAACCACTACAAGCGTTTGAAGCACAAAGAGAAGGCGAAGAAAGAGGATGTTGAGCTGAGCAAGAGCAATATTTTGCTGATCGGCCCCACCGGCTCCGGTAAAACCTTGCTTGCTCAGACCTTGGCCAGAATGCTTGATGTGCCCTTTGTCATGGCCGATGCCACGACCTTGACCGAGGCGGGCTACGTGGGAGAAGATGTTGAAAACATCATTCAAAAGCTTTTGCAGACCTGCAATTACGAAGTCGAGCGAGCGCAAAGAGGCATCGTCTACATCGATGAAATTGACAAAATCACAAGAAAGTCTGACAACCCCTCCATCACCAGGGATGTCTCTGGAGAGGGTGTTCAACAAGCCTTGCTCAAACTGATCGAGGGGACCATGGCCTCGGTGCCTCCACAAGGCGGCAGAAAGCACCCCAATCAAGATTTTGTTCAAGTGGACACGACCAACATACTGTTCATTTGCGGCGGGGCCTTTGCGGGCCTTGAAAAAGTCATTGAAAGCCGCACTGAGGCTTCTGGCATAGGTTTTGGTGCAACCGTCAAGAGCAAACTAGAAAGAAGCTTGACACAGGTTTTTAGTGACGTGGAGCCGGAAGACTTGATCAAGTTTGGCTTGATTCCAGAGCTGGTGGGCCGCATGCCCGTGGTTGCCACTCTGAGTGAGTTGAGTGAGGATGCCATGGTTCAAATTTTGACGGAGCCTAAAAACGCCTTGGTCAAGCAATATGCGATGCTCTTGGCCATGGAGGGCGTGGACTTAGAGATTCGCCCGGCAGCTCTTAAAGCGATTGCCAAGAAGGCCTTGGCCAGAAAAACGGGTGCCAGAGGTTTGAGATCCATCCTTGAAATCTCCTTGATTGACACCATGTATGAACTGCCCAATTTGAACAATGTTGAAAAGGTCGTGGTGGACGAGTCCACGATAGAAGAAAACAAACCCCCTTTATTGGTTTACCGCGAGGAAGCCAAGAAAGCTTGATGAACAACCCTTGGGAGCGGGGGTCAAAGTTATTTGATCTGTCGCGCCCTTCACTGAAGGAAGTTTGACCATGTCCGGACAAGTTCCCCTGCCTGCCACTCCCTTGGATTTGCCTTTGTTGCCTCTTCGAGATGTGGTGGTGTTTCCCCACATGGTGATCCCGCTCTTTGTGGGACGCCCCAAGAGCATCAAAGCTTTGGAGACGGCGATGTCTCAAGAGCGAAGGATCATGTTGGTCGCGCAAAAAGCGGCGGCCAAGGATGAGCCCTCTGTGGGCGATATGTTCGAGGTTGGTTGCGTGGCCACCATATTGCAGATGCTCAAGTTGCCTGATGGAACGGTCAAGGTGCTGGTAGAAGGTCAGCAGCGTGCAAAAGTCAATTTGATTGAAGACGGTGAGGCCCATTTCAACGCCAACGTCACGCCCATCGAAGCTTCGGAAGTGGCCAATTTAGAGACTGAAATTGAAGCGCTCAGAAGAGCGGTCATGCAGCAGTTTGACCAGTACGTGAAACTCAACAAGAAGATTCCGCCTGAGATCCTCACCTCGATTTCGAGCATTGATGATCCGGGACGCTTGGCCGATACGATTGCGGCGCATTTGCCCTTGAAGCTTGAGAACAAGCAGCTCGTCCTTGATTTGGCGCAAATCAAGCCAAGACTTGAAAACCTCTTTGAGCAACTCGAGCGTGAAGTGGACATCTTGAATGTCGATAAACGCATTCGCGGTCGCGTCAAGCGCCAAATGGAGAAAAACCAGCGCGATTTTTATTTGAACGAGCAAGTCAAAGCGATTCAAAAAGAATTGGGCGAGGGAGAAGAGGGTGCGGACATTGAGGAGATTGAGAAAAAGATCAAGGCCGCAAAAATGCCTGTGGAAGCCAAGAAAAAGGCTGATGCAGAGTTGAAAAAATTAAAGTTGATGTCGCCCATGTCGGCCGAGGCGACTGTGGTCAGGAACTACATAGATGTGTTGGTCAATTTGCCATGGAGCAAGAAAACCAAAATCAAACATGACCTGGCTTTTGCGGAGGGCGTGCTCAATGAAGACCATTATGGGCTAGAGAAAGTCAAGGACCGTATTTTGGAGTATTTGGCGGTCCAGCAACGCGTTGAGAAAGTCAAGGCGCCTATATTGTGCTTGGTGGGCCCACCCGGTGTCGGCAAGACCTCCTTGGGTCAGTCCATTGCAAAAGCGACTGGGCGTAAATATGTCCGAATGGCTTTGGGCGGCATGCGCGATGAGGCTGAAATTCGTGGGCATCGAAGAACCTACATCGGTGCTTTGCCAGGCAAATTGCTGCAAAATTTAAGCAAGGTCAACACCCGTAACCCGCTGTTTTTGCTCGATGAAATCGACAAGCTTGGGAGTGACTTTCGGGGGGATCCATCAAGCGCTTTGCTGGAGGTGCTCGATCCGGAGCAAAACCACAAATTTGGTGATCATTACGTTGAGGTCGATTTTGATTTGAGCGACGTCATGTTTGTGGCGACGTCCAACTCCATGAACATCCCGCCAGCTT
>JBAXNB010000115.1:0-7883 GCA_037134015.1 Betaproteobacteria bacterium
CCCATACCCTGTCATGCTGGGCATGCGACGAGGGTGGCCAAGGAGGCGCATTTTCTCTACACCGCAGTCTTTTAAAATTTGTGCCCCAATACCGTAACTGCGCAAGTCCATGCGTCCTCTTTCTGGAGCGTGAGAGGATTTGGCCGTGCCTTGAAATTGAGACAACAACTGTTCAGCATTTTCACCTGCATTGAGGAGCACCAAAACACCAGCGCCCTCTTGTGCGATGATTTTTAAGCTTTCATCCAAACCCCAAGAATGCATTTTGCGGTTGGGCTCCAACAAGTCAATGATCGACAAGGGCTCGTGGACTCGCGCCAAGACCTCTTCATTTTGCGACCATTGACCTTTGACCAAGGCGAGGTGGACACCTTGACTTAAAACATCTTGGTAGGCATGGGCCATGAATTCGCCATAGGCGGTACAGAGAGTGCGTGAGGACACTTTATGGAGCAGAGTTTCATTTTTCGAGCGGTACTGAATCAAATCGGCAATGGTGCCTATGTGCAACTGATGTTCGGCCGCAAAGCGCTGCAGATCGGGAAGTCTGGCCATGGTGCCGTCATCGTTCATGATTTCACAAATCACCGCGCTTGGCGAGTGTCCAGCCAACTTTGCTAGATCACAACCTGCCTCTGTATGTCCCGCTCGCATCAAAACGCCACCATCGACAGCTTGCAAGGGGAACACATGGCCAGGCTGGACCAAATCGCTGGCCAAGCTTTGAGGATCTACAGCCACTTGTATCGTGCGAGCTCGATCGGCTGCGGAAATGCCAGTGGTCACGCCTTGAGCTGCCTCAATGGAGATGGTGAAAGCGGTGCTGTAGACGGTGCCATTTCTAGCGGCCATGGGGGGGAGCTTTAAGTAGTCGCAACGCTCTTTGGTGAGCGTCAAACAAATCAAGCCCCGGCCATATTTGGCCATGAAGTTGATGGCCTGCGCGCTCACGCAATCGGAAGCTAGCACCAAGTCCCCCTCGTTTTCTCGATCCTCTTCGTCCACCAAGATCACCATTCGCCCTTGCCTCATGTCCTCAACGATCACTTCAACGCTTGAGATGGGCTCTAAATGTGGGCTGTTCATGATGCACGCACCTTTGCTGGTTCGCTCAAACTTAGCATGCGTTCAACATACCGTGCAACCGTGTCGATTTCTAAATTGATCAGCTCACCGACTTGGAGTGATTTAAGTGCGGTGTTGTCCAAAGTGTGGGCAATCAAGTTGATGCTGATTTCTGTGCCTTGAGCTGTGTCTCGGACCGAATTGACGGTCAGGCTGACGCCATTGATGGTGACCGAGCCTTTGTAGGCCAAAAATTTACCCAAAGCCTCAGGCGCAACAATTTTAAGTGTCCAGCTCTCGCCGATGGGCTCAAAGAGGCTGACCGTAGCTGTACCGTCGACATGTCCGGAGACGATGTGGCCACCTAAGCGATCGTTGGCTCGCAGGGCCTTTTCAAGATTGACCCACCTTTGCTGGGTCAATCCATGCGTTTTGTTCAAAGACTCAGCAGAAATTTCAATGCTGAATTGATCTGAATTTAGATCGAATGCGGTGACGGTCATGCACGCGCCATTGATGGCGATGCTGTCACCCAAGGCCACATCGTTGAGGTAGTTCTTGGGCGCTTGAAGGACGAGCTCTTTGCCGTGAGCCTGAGTTGCCCCGAGGTCTTTGACCGAGATGATTTGGCCTAGGCCTGTGATGATTCCTGTAAACATGCCAGTATTTTCGCAGAGAACCAGCACTTCAAGTGCGTGACAGGTCCATTTTGCCCTCTTTTTCTTTCATTTCATGAGCGCTTTTTCGCAAATGACCCAAAGGGTGATCAGAATCCAGCGCATGAAATGAGGCCCCAAGCGCCTAGGCCAGTGAAGAGGATCTAAGCGACTTCTGCTGAAATCGCTTGGGGTGTCTTGCGCCGCAGGGTCAGCCTCAAGTCATTACCCATTCTGGTCACGTCGTGCCAAGAAAGTTGTTGCACTTCAGCCAAAGTTTGGGTCAAGGGCATGACGCTCATGGCCTTGCCAGAGCCCAGCCAAGATGGCGCCATGTACACAAGCAATTCATCCACGAGGCGCTCTTGGAGCAGTCCGCCATTGAGAATGGCGCCTGCTTCAACATGAACTTCATTCATTTGCAGTCGAGCCAGGTCTTTGATCACAAAGGTCAAGTCAAGTTGTGGGCGAGCGTTGGGTTGACCCACGACCACGGCACCAAGCTGATGGAGGGCTTGAACTTTTTGTCTCAAGGCACGAGACTGCACTGGGTCATCTGGATAAATGAGCTCGTGACTTTGAGGGTCGCATTGCAACGCGCAGTAAATATAGGTCCGTCGTTTTGGGGTGAAGATACTGGCATCCAAAGGCGTGCGCAAGCCAGAGTCCAAGACGACCAAGTCGGGTTGTCTGGGTGTTGGGACGGCCCTCACGTCCAAGGAGGGATCGTCCGCGAGCACGGTGCCGATGCCAGTGAGAATGCAACAGGCGCGGGCTCTGTAAGCGTGTCCATCCGCTCTGGCCGCTGGTGAGGTGATCCATTGACTCTCGCCTGAATCGGTTGCGGTGTGGCCGTCAATCGAGGCTGCAATTTTTGAGCGTACCCAAGGGGTATGAAACTGCATTCGCTTTAGAAACCCAATGTTCAACGCCTGTGCTTTCTCTGCACCAAGCCCGATGTGCACAGTGACCCCATGCGCTCGAAGTTTTTCTATGCCCTGACCCGCTACCAAAGGGTTGGGGTCGATCAAGCTCACAAACACCTCTCGAACGCCGGCATGGATCAATGCATCGCAGCATGGAGGTGTTCGACCCGTGTGAGCACAAGGCTCCAAGGTGACATAAACGCTTGAGCCTTTGACGCTATGGCCTTTTTCGTTTGCATCCCTGAGCGCCATCACCTCGGCATGCGCTTGGCCCGCGGCCTGGGTGTGACCTAGGCCTAAAATCTCGCCGCTTTGGGAGGTGATAACGCACCCCACCCTTGGGTTGGGGGAGGTGATGAACAAGGCTTCTTGAGCTTGCGAAAGCGCCAAGGACATGAAAGCTTGATGGGGTTCATGCGAGTTCATGCTTGAGGAGTCTATGCAAGAGGAGGGGACATATCAAGCGCCAAACTCATCCACAAGTGTTTTGAATTCATCGATGTCTTCAAAGTTTTTGTAAACACTTGCAAATCTGACGTAGGCCACCTTGTCTAACTTCTTCAGCTCCTTCATCAGCAACTCTCCCAAAAGATGGGACGCAATTTCACGCTGACCTAGTGTGAGAAGGCGCTCCTCTATTTTGGCAATGGCGTTGTCCACTTGTTCGATGCTCACCGGTCGTTTTCTCAGGGCCAAGTGCATGGAGGCCCAAAGTTTGGTTCGATCGAACTCGATTCGACGCCCATCTTTTTTCACAACCGTTGGAAACGAAATATCGGGTCTTTCATAGGTGGTGAAGCGCTTGTCACAGGCGCCGCATTGCCGTCTTCTTCGAACGAAGTTGCCCTCCTCGGAGACTCGAGTCTCCATCACTGGCGTATCAAGGTGCGAACAAAAGGGGCACTTCATGGTGGCTGGAGCTTATCGGTAAACGGGAAAAGCATTCGTCAGGGCGTGCACCTGATCTCGAACCCGATCGATCTGCGCTTGATCGTTGGGGTGATCGAGCACATCGGCGATCAAATTGGCGGTGAGTTCGGCCTCTTTTTCCTTGAAACCGCGGGTGGTCATGGCCGGAGTTCCGATCCTCACGCCACTGGTGACCATGGGTTTTTCTGGGTCATTGGGGATGGCGTTTTTGTTGATGGTCATGTGTGCTTGACCAAGGATTTGCTCAGCCACTTTGCCTGTGATGGACTTGGACCTGAGGTCGACCAACATCACATGACTTTGGGTCTTACCGCTCACGATGCGCAGTCCCCGCTTGATGAGGGTTTGCGCCATCACATCGGCATTTTTAAGAACTTGTTGTTGGTAAATTTTGAACTCGGGGGCCATGGCCTCTTTAAAAGCCACCGCCTTGGCTGCAATCACATGCATCAGTGGACCGCCTTGCAAGCCAGGGAAGATGGCGCTGTTGATGGCTTTCTCGTGTTCGGACTTCATCAAGATGATGCCGCCCCTAGGGCCTCTCAGGCTTTTGTGGGTCGTGGAGGTCACGACATCAGCATGGGGAACGGGGTTGGGGTAGACGCCAGCAGCGATCAAGCCCGAATAATGGGCCATGTCCACCATGAAAATGGCGCCAACATCTTTGGCCACCTTGGCAAAGAATTCAAAATCGATATGCAAACTGTAGGCAGATGCGCCAGCGATGATCAATTTGGGTTTTGACGCGTGTGCTTTTCGCTCCATGGCTGGGTAGTCAATTTCCTCTTGCTCATTGAGTCCATAACTCACCGCGTTGAACCATTTGCCACTGATGTTCAAGGGCATGCCATGTGTCAGGTGCCCCCCTTCGGCCAAGCTCATGCCCAAGATGGTGTCTCCAGGCTTTAAAAAGGCTAAAAACACAGCCTCATTGGCTGAGGCGCCGCAATGGGGTTGCACGTTGGCGGCATCTGCGCCATAGATGGCTTTGACCCGGTCGATGGCCAATTGTTCTGCCACATCTACAAATTCACAGCCACCATAGTAACGCTTGCCTGGATAACCTTCGGCATACTTGTTGGTCAGTTGTGAGCCTTGCGCGGCCATCACTGCAGGAGAGGCGTAGTTTTCGCTTGCGATGAGCTCGATGTGCTGCTCTTGGCGCGTGTTCTCGTCTTGGATCGCCTGCCAAAGCTGGGGATCGGTTTGCTCGATGAGGAAATTTTTTTGATACATGATTTGGCAGTCCTATTCAATGAGAATGGTGTTTCCCGCATTCTTATGACTTTTTCCACCTCCCAAAGGTAATAGGAAGTCGTCTTGGAGTGCGGACTCTGCCCAGGCGAACGGCTCAACTTCACAGCACGTGAAGGTCATTGCTTCCCAGTGGTTTGGCGCCGACTGGGCGGGTTCGATTGATAGCACCCCCCTCGGTCACTGTCCACTTCAACAAGTTAAATTTTCTCAAGTGAAACTGAACTTGTCTATCGCCAGTTGCAAGACCCAAGTAGTTTAGCTTGAAACCTAGGGTTCATCCTTAAAAGACGCAAGTTTTTGGGCCTTTTCCCATAAATTTTCCACCAGCACCGAAGACGCTGCCGTCAAAGTAGGCGGGGGACTTGTGGGTATTTTCACGCCTTGAGCGACCTGATTGAGTCGGGCTTGTTCGGCCAAGACCTTGGAGGAATAGGATTTATCCATTGAATTGGAGGTGTCTCCCACATACAGCTTGAGCCCCCCTTCAATGGAGCCAGATCTTAGGATGAAGTCCTTTAAGATTTTTACGCCAACTCTGAGGTTCGTCACAGGGTCAAATGCGGCCAAATCTCCACCAAAACCTTCGTATTTTTCTGAGTGCATGCGGGTCATGACTTGCATCAGACCCTGAGCTCCGACACCGCTTTGAGCAAAGGGATTGAAACCTGACTCGATGGCCATCACGGCCAAGATCAGCGTGGGCTCGATTTGGTTCTTGGCGCCCAGGTCATAAGCCTCCTCGACCAAGGCACCCAAGGGCTCAGGGGCCACATGGTATTTCTTGCTGAGCCAAAAAGCGATATTGGCTTGTTGTTTGGGCAACTGGTAAGGGTTGGTCGCAGTGGCCCGGTCCACGGCATCCACATCTCCCATGAGACCGGTTTCATCGGCTCGCCTTTCTTGCAGCCAATTGATCAGCATGATTTCCCCGCTCTCTCTCAACTCGGGTCTCAAGGTCATGACCATCGTCAGGAAAAAAACGCTCAACCCAAGAAAGGCCATGCTGCTGTGCGTGATGAAGAAAAATCCCTCAGCAACATCATGAGCAATGGCAACCAGACATGAATTGATTTTTTGTAGCGTACTCAATACACTTCCTCTTTTAAATGAGTTGGAGTTTTGGGCCTCGAGCTTTTGACCAAGCCGTTTGAAATCGCAGCTTTGTGGATAAAGCGTCCAATTTAAATCAAGGCGGACACCAAGCTGACAAAGAAGTAAAGGCGCAGTTCTTATTAGATAAGGGCGATGAGGGTATTTTAAAGGTTTTAAGCTACCCAATCCATTTCAAAATAATTCATATGAGCCATAAAGTACAATTATTTTATTAAAAATAAACCATAAGTATTATTTTAATGAAAGAACTTTATCTTTTTTAAGCTGTTCCTCGTTCTGCTGCAAGCAAGAATCGTCCTTCAAGAGGGGTTGATGGACACTTGTTTTCTATGGCTTGGACGTTGATTTAATTTTTTTCCTTGGCTGTTGAAGCTGACCTTGAATTTCGGCTTCCCGCAAAGACTGTGCATTGCGTGGGAAGACATCAGAGCGTTTTGGGGCGATAAAGCAACTTCAATTGGCCGTGAATGAAGTAGAAAGTCGTTCACAATATGGTCTGTGAGAGCATGCACCTTGAGAGGCAACTCTTTTTTTAATGATTTACATGAGCCTTTTTCTGTGACACAACACACTGCCAACACCTATAGCCAAGAACAATTAGATGCAATGACCGGCGGAGCTTTTAGTGCCCCTACCTCGGGAGATCGAACAACGCGCATCCGAGAGTGGCTGACCACCCAGCCCGAAATCGAGCAAATTCAGGAGGTTTACAAGGAGTTGAGCTCCCGTGACAAGGGGGCAGCGAAACAATTGCGAGAAAAACTCGATGAACTGAAACGGCACAAAACTCAAGAGCAACTGCTGCTCGATTGGCAGGTCAAGGGCCAGGCCATCTTGGCTTCTCAAAAATTCCATATTGCTGACGCCTTGGCTTGGCAACGAGATGCGGCCAAGGTAGGCGCTCCTTTGTCCAAAGAGCCCTTGTCTGGTTTGAAAACCCAACTCTTTGACAGAATCAAAAGAGTCGAAGACTTGGAACACAGATCGCAAGTTCAGCGCGAAGCGGCCGTGTTGATGGCACAACGCATGGAGGTCTTGTCGACCAAGCCTTGGCGTGAGGCATTTGACTTGAAAGAAACCTTGAGTCGGGATGTGCAGGCTTGGGTCGCGTTAAGAGATCAGATCTTTGGGGATGATCTGTGGTCCTCTGTGGACCTCAAACATGGACCGGCTTTGACCAACAGTGGCCAACAGATGCAGGCGCTTTGGGATGCGTTCAACGCGGCACTGGACCAAGCGCAAAAATCCAGTGAGTCCAAAGAGGAGACGTTGCCACAAGTGCCAGCCTGGGCCGAGGAGATCAAAGCACAAAGAGGCGTTGGTGAAACCAGTGCGGCACCAGCGCACAAGCCCAAAGTGGACCCAGAGTTGAAAGCCAAAGCAACGCATGCCGTTCAAGAGGTTTTAAAAGTACTTGAAACCGAAATGGCAGAAGGACATGGCAAAGCAAGTGCCAGTGCAGCACACAACCTGAGATCTGTCTTGAAAGAGAACGCTCGCTTGCTGGATGAAAAATTGGAGCACAAGGCCCAAGCAGCATTGGCTGCAGCCAGTGAGCTGGAAGGATGGCAAAAGTGGAGAGCCGACCAACTGAGGCTTGAGCTGGTGCAAAAGGCAGAGGCCTTGTTTAAAAAAGTAGCCGTCAAAACAGACAAGTCCACCCACGTCACCAAGGTGATCAAGGCGGATCCCAAAAAGAAAATGATTGTGCCTGCTGAGCAGATGCCCTCACTTGAGCCTCTTGCCAGCAACGAGGCGTTGATGGCGGGCGAACAGTTAGAGCCGTCAGATGCTTTGCCATCGAGCGATGTTGTGCCCTCTGTGCCATTGACCTTGCCTGCGGAGCCCCTGCAGCAAGCCAACGCAGTTGAGGCCCCTGCTGCAGATGCTGGCAAGGAAATTGTGTTTCAAAAATCGCCAGAAATGACATGGGTAC
>JBAXNB010000116.1:0-7766 GCA_037134015.1 Betaproteobacteria bacterium
GGCGGGGACTCTCTTTTGTTGGACCGCCGTCAAATCCAATTCGAACACCAAGGGGGACTGAACAAACCCCCATTTTTGACTCCACTTGGGGTGCAATTCACCAACCCACCCTAAACTCTCCCCATCGAACAAGACTTCGGCACTTCGACCAGGGTGCAAGGCGGGGTGATGACGGGGCACAAAAGTGGCTTGAAGTGGGAACAAGAGCTGTTCAACATCGGCCTTGATGTCGAAAAAATCAAAAGCTTTTCCTTTGCTCGACCATTGCAAAGGCGCTACATTGCCGTTCACCAAACCGGCAACTCGCATGGGTTGGTGAACGCCTTTGACGGTGGTATCTGTATCTACCACATTCGGGTCTTTTAAAAAGACACGACCGATTTCAAACACTCTCACATCACTGAGTTTTCTATCAAGATTGAACTTCAAGACTTGTAACAAACTGGCCATGAGCGTGGTTCTCATGACACTCATCGAACTGGCGATGGGGTTCAACAAGGCGATGGCTGGGTGTTCAGGGTCCAGATCGCTGAGCCATTCAGCCTCAACAAAACTGTAATTGATGGTTTCTTGGTAGCCCATATGGGCCAACAAATGTCTAAGCGCATGATCCCCTTGAAGACGCTCTGGCATCAATTTACCCGTGATAGGGGCCAAAGGTGGCGTGCTTGGCAGCTGATCATAACCAACGCAGCGGATCACCTCTTCAATCAAATCTTCTTCGATTTGAAGGTCAAATCTAAAGCTGGGTGGCGTCACCCACAATGCGCCTTGGTCTTTTACAGGCGCTAAACCCAGAGACACCAAAGCATCCACCATCTGGTCGTCTCTCAAATCCATGCCAATGACTTTTCTGGCTCGATCAAAGCGCATTTTTAGGGGCTTGGGGGAAGGCACATTGATTTTTTGATCATGAATGGGGCCACATTTGGAGTTTGAAGTGCCGCAAATGTCCAAGACCAAGCGCGTTATTCTCTCGATCATGGGAACGGTCAATTGCGGATCAACACCTCTTTCAAATCGGTGCCCAGCATCGGTTGAAAAGTTAAATCGTCTTGAGCGTCCAGACACTGCCTGTGGCCACCAAAAGGCGGCCTCAATGTAAATCGATTGTGTGCTCTCACTCACTGCAGTGGAGAGCCCGCCCATGATGCCGGCCAACGACTCGATCCCATGGGCGTCGGCAATCACACCCACCTCTTCATCAACGGTGATGGTTTGCTCGTTCAAGAGCTTGATGGACTCCCCGGCTTGACCCCAGCGCACGCTCAAGGGTGCTTGAATTCGATCGAGATCAAAAATATGCGTGGGTTGACCGTATTCAAACATGACATAGTTTGAAATATCAACCAAAGGCGTCACGGCGCGCTGCCCGCAACGCGCCAGTCGATCGAGCATCCACTGTGGGGTTCTCGCTTGTGGGTTCAAGCCTTCAAGCACACGGCCACTGAAGCGTCCGCACAATTCGGGGGAGTCGATGTTGACCTCCAAGTGCTGTGAAGAATTCACGGCAACTTCCTCGATTCGCATGGGCTTCAAGGGTGTTTTGGTGATGGCTGCAACTTCCCGTGCAACACCATAGATGCTCAAACAGTGGGCCAAGTTAGGGGTGAGCTTGAGCGTAAAGAGCACATCGTCCAACTGAAGCACATCACGAACATTGGCCCCCAAGACGGCGTCTTGGGGCAATGCGTACAAGCCACCATGGTCATCATTGATGTTGAGTTCTTTGGCTGAGCACAGCATGCCCAAGCTCTCCACTCCCATCAATTTCACAGGACGAATTTCAAAGACTTTACCGTCTTCGCCGGGCGGCAATTGTGCACCCAACATGGCACAAGGCACCTTCATGCCAACTTGCGCATTGGGAGCACCACAGACAATGCTCAAGGGACTCATTTGCCCAACATCGACTTGACATATTCTCAGTCGATCAGCTTTGGGGTGCGCTTCAATGGCAGTGATCAAACCCACCACGACACTGCTGAATGCTGGCGCCACGGGTCTGATCTCTTCGACCTCCAGCCCTGCCATGGTCAAAGCGTGCGCAAGCTCTTGCGTGTTCAAGGACGGATCACAAAACTCTCTTAACCAAGATTCTGGAAATTGCATGTCTCTGTTCTCCTGGCGGGTTACTGGAATTGATTTAAAAAGCGCAAGTCGCCGTCAAAGAAAAGTCTCAAATCGTTGACACCGTACCTGAGCATGGTCAAGCGATCCGGCCCCATGCCAAAAGCAAATCCAATGTAGCGCTCTGGATCCAAACCCATGTTGCGCACCACATTGGGGTGCACTTGACCGGAGCCCGCCACTTCCAACCAACGCCCAGCCAGGGGGCCCGAGACAAACTGAATATCAATTTCAGCGCTGGGTTCTGTAAAGGGGAAAAAACTAGGCCTAAAGCGCAAGATCAAATCTTCGCTTTCAAAAAACATTTTGCAAAAGTTGGTAAAAACCACCTTCAAATCTTTGAAACTCACTTGCTCACCAATCCAAAGACCTTCGCATTGATGAAACATGGGTGAATGGGTCGCATCGCTGTCGACGCGGTAAGTTCGTCCTGGAGCGATGACGCGAATTTCAGGCATGCTTTGACCTTCGTCGATCAAGGGCTGATGGCGTTTGACGTGTTGCACCGCATGTCGGATTTGCATGGGACTTGTGTGAGTTCTCAGCAAGTGTCCCCCTTCGACATAGAAGGTGTCGTGCATGGATCTGGCTGGGTGGTTTTGTGGTGTGTTCAAGGCCGTGAAATTGAACCAATCGGTTTCAATTTCTGGTCCCTTGGCCACCTCAAAACCCATCGAAGCGAAGACCTGCTCAATGCGCTCCAAGGTCATGCTCACGGGGTGCAAGCCTCCCTTTTGCCTTGCGCGCCCTGGCAAGGTGACATCCAAGGCCTCGGCTTGAAGCTGGCGATCGAGTTCTGCAGCTTGCATCTGCATGCGTCTGTGCTGCAAAGCCTCTTCAATGCCTTGCTTGACTTTGTTGATGACAGCGCCTTGAGCTTTTTTTTCATCAACTGTGAGTGCTGATAGCCCCTTCATGAGTTCAGTGATTCGACCAGTTTTACCCAAAAACAAAGCCTTGGCGTTTTCTAGCTCAGCCGGTGTTTTTGCATCACCAAAGGCCGTCTTGGCCTGGGTCACCAATTCATCGATAGGGGCGTTCATGAGGTAAGGGCTCTTTAAAAATAAAAAAAGAGGTCAAAGCGAGCACTTCTTGAGCACCTGCCCGAACCTCTTGATCGAAGCAATTGACCTCAGCAGGCATCCATTTTTTGTGGATCCTACTGTCTCTTTGTTAAAGAGCGGGCAATGTTTTCAAACTGTGGGGGATTAAATCGCCAGCTTGGCCTTGACCTGCTCAACAATGCTGCCAAAGGCGGCCTTGTCATGCACAGCCAAATCAGCAAGCATCTTGCGATCAATCTCGATCATTGACTTCTTCAAGCCGTTGGCAAACTGACTGTACGTCAGTCCACACTCTCTGGCTGCCGCATTGATACGGGCGATCCAAAGTTGACGAAATACCCTCTTTTTGGTTCTGCGGTCACGGTAGGCATATTGTCCCGCTTTCATGACCGCTTCTTTAGCGACCCTGAAAACATTCCCACGACGACCACGGAAACCTTTTGCAAGGACCAGTATTTTTTTGTGACGTGCTCGGGCCGTCACACCACGTTTTACGCGAGGCATAGTTTTTCTCCTGGTGATGGGTTAATTAAAGACCGGCCATGGGCAACATTTGCGCCATGTGACCCATGTTGGTCTCATGAACTGCAACTGCTCCACGTAAATGGCGCTTGTTCTTGGTTGTCTTCTTGGTCAAAATGTGACGTTTGAAGGCTTGACCACGCTTAACGGTCCCACCAGGACGAACTCGAAAGCGCTTTTTTGCGCTGCTTTTGGTTTTCATTTTGGGCATGTTGAATGCTCCTTACTTTGATTGCGCTCGTGAGGCGTTTACGAACCAGTTCGTAACCTTGTTGGCCCCGAGACACTTCTTTTTTGCGTTACCTTGGGTTCAAGCAGACGCCACTTGCGCGATGTCTACAACGGGTTTGGTCACGCTACCCGCTTTTCTCTTGCCCGGCGCGATCATCATGATCATCTGCCGGCCTTCTAACTTGGGGAACTGCTCGACCACAATAGAGTCGGCCAATTCATCCCTGATTCTGTTCAACAAGGCCATACCCAACTCTTGATGGGTGATCTCTCGTCCTCTAAACCGAAGTGTGATTTTACACTTGTCTCCCTCATCAAGGAAGCGCCGGATGTTGCGCAATTTGATGTTGTAATCTCCGTCATCCGTACCAGGACGAAACTTGATTTCCTTGACCTCAATCACTTTTTGCTTGGACTTGGCCTCAGCTGCCTTTTTTTGCTCTTGGTACTTGAACTTGCCGTAGTCCATCAATCTACAAACGGGCGGAATAGCTGTTGCGGCAATTTCAACCAAATCAACGTCCAAATCGCCTGCCATTCTCAACGCTTCAGCGATGCTAACAATCCCTATGGGCTCGTTATCTTGACCGGTCAGACGAACTTCCGGGGCCATGATTTCCCGGTTAAGGCGGTGTTTGCGCTCCTCACGAAGGCGGCGATCACGAAATTCAGTAACGATGGTGTCAATCCTCAAAAAAAATCTGGCCAAGGTCGGCCAGGACATGCATGCTCTTGAACATCACACGACCGCCAAAGATCAAGTTTTGTGATCTATTTCGGACTGGAGTTTTTGAATAAATTCAGCAGTGCTCATCACACCCAAGTCAGCATTGCCCCGAGCTCTAACCGCAACGGAGCCAGAAGCCTTCTCTGAATCACCAATGACCAAGAGAAAGGGAAGCTTTTGCATTGAATGAGTGCGTATTTTATACGTAATTTTCTCGTTGTTGACGTCCAAGAGAACCCTAAACCCTTGATTTTTCAGCATTTTGGCCACATCTCGGGCATATTCGGACTGAGATTCAGTGATCGTGAGAATGGCCACCTGTACAGGAGCCAGCCAGGTCGGCAAGGCACCAGCGTGCTGTTCGATCAAAATTCCGATGAAACGCTCTAAGCTGCCCACAATGGCTCTGTGGAGCATCACGGGACGCTGTCTTGAGCTGTCCAAAGCGACATATTCCGCATCCAAGCGCTCTGGCATAGAGAAGTCCACCTGGATCGTTCCACATTGCCATTGCCGCCCGATGGCATCTTTTAGCGTGTATTCAATCTTGGGGCCGTAAAAGGCACCGTCTCCAGGTGAGACCTCATACTGACAACCGGAGACCTCCAAGCTGTGGATCAGCGCCGCCTCGGCTTTGTCCCAGATCTCATCGCTGCCAATGCGTTGCTCAGGACGCGTGGCCACTTTGTAGATAATATGGTCAAAGCCGAAATCTTTGTAGACTTTTTGCAAAAGACTTGTAAAGTTCGTGCACTCTTGAAGGATTTGATCTTCTGTACAGAAGATGTGCCCATCATCTTGCGTGAACCCCCTCACCCGCATGATGCCATGCAAGCCCCCAGACGGCTCATTGCGATGGCACTGCCCAAATTCACCATACCTCAGGGGCAAATCTCGGTAACTTTTGATGCCTTGCTTGAAAATCAAAATATGGCCCGGACAATTCATGGGCTTTAAGGCGTAGTCTCTTTTTTCGCTTTCTGTCGTGAACATGTTGTCACGGTACTTGTCCCAGTGTCCTGTTTTTTCCCAAAGCGTCTTGTCAATCACCTGCGGACCTTTGACCTCCAAATAACCATTGTCTTGGTAGACTTGACGCATGTACTGCTCAACACCCTGCCAAATGGTCCAACCATGGGGATGCCAAAAGACCAGTCCAGGCGCATGCTCATCGATATGAAAGAGATCCAACTCGCGACCTAAGCGCCTGTGGTCTCGCTTTTCTGACTCTTCCAGCATGGTCAAATAAGCCTGCAAAGCATCCTTGGACTCCCAAGCCGTGCCATAAATTCTTTGCAACATCTCATTGCGATGGTCACCCCGCCAGTAAGCACCTGCGACTTTCATGAGCTTGAAAAACTTCAACTTTCCCGTGGAAGGCACGTGAGGTCCGCGACACAAATCTGTAAAAGCGCCCTCGCTGTACAAAGAGACATCTTCCCCAGCGGGTATGCTTTGAATGATTTCCGCCTTGTAATGCTCACCCAAATTTTTAAAGAAGTTGACCGCCTCGTCTCTTGGCAGGACTCGTCTGAGCACTGGCTCATCCTTGGCAGCCAGTTCGGTCATCTTTTTTTCTATGCTCACCAAGTCTTCGGGGGTAAAAGGACGACTGTAAGAAAAATCATAATAAAACCCGTTCTCAATCACGGGTCCAATGGTCACTTGAGCCTCTGGAAACAAAGACTTGACCGCATAGGCCATCAAATGAGCGCTTGAATGGCGAATCACTTCCAGACCCTCTGGATCTTTGCTGGTCAAAATAGAGAGCTCGCTGTTGGCTTCAATCAAATGACTGGTATCAACGACCTGACCATTGACGCGCCCGGCAAGGGCCGCCTTTGCAAGCCCGGAGCCGATCGAGGAAGCCACCTCAAATACGGTCACAGGTCCTGGGTATTGTCTGACTGAACCATCAGGTAAAGTAATGTCTAGCATGGGTAGTGGGGTAGGTTATGTAATTGAAGCAACGGGGTCATCAAGCTCTTTTTCAGTGCAAACCAACACCTTGTTCAAGGTATATAAACAATGCCGCTGTTAAAAGCGGCAAGTGCAATTTGAAGCATGAGCTTGTTCACACGTAAAAAAAACTGCAGAACAATTTTTTCATCATGAATGAATTTTCCCACATTTTAAGCCACAGCGGCCTGGCATTGTTTTTTCAAAAAAACGATTTACCGCAAAATTCACGACACTTCTGAAATCTTTTTTTAATATCAAAATTATAAAATAAAAATCAAAACAGGACCTTTCCTCCTCTGAATTTCATTATTTTGGACAAGGAGTGCGCGCAGCTTTTACTCAAGGAAACTTAGAGAAACAACTACTCAAGAGGAGAAAAACGAAGGTTTATCCAAAAAAAACAACATTTACCTGTGAAAAAAGTACTTTTCCCCTTGGAAAGTCGTATTTTTCGCTATAGCATCACAGCACTGATGGAAAACGCAGATTTCATTGGTTTTTTTATACTTTAAGAAGGAACATCAAAAATGGCAACTGCAAAAAAAGCTCCGGCAAAGAAAGCTGCTAAAAAAGCGGCCCCCGCCAAAAAAGCACCTGCTAAAAAAGCAGCTCCCGCTAAAAAAGCACCTGCTAAAAAAGTAGTCGCGAAAAAAGCACCTGCTAAAAAAGTAGTTGCTAAAAAAGCGCCCGCCAAAAAAGCACCTGCTAAAAAGCGCACGCCCAACGCGGCATTCATGAAGCCTTTGACACCCAGCGCTGCATTGGCCGCCGTCATTGGCAACTCTCCATGCCCCCGCACTGAAGTTGTCAGCAAATTGTGGACCTACATCAAAAAACACAACCTGCAAGACAAAGTCAACAAGCGCAACATCAATGCCGACGACAAGCTCAAAGCTGTTTTCGGCAAGCCCCAAGTCACCATGTTTGAATTGGCTGGCTTGATCGGCAAGCACTTGTCATAATTTTTTGACCAGTCTCCCCCTCAAGCGATTGTGGGGGTTTTTTTTACCCAAAATTCAACAACGAGCAAGAAACTGCGGCTTTTTGCCTTAAAACACTCGAGCCACCCACTAGACAAGCGCGTGCAAATCAGTTTTAACTCGGGCAACCACACCCGACCAGTCATCGAG
>JBAXNB010000117.1:0-7715 GCA_037134015.1 Betaproteobacteria bacterium
GTGCCAAAGATCTGCCCCATGCCGTGACACTGACCTCCATCACCGGTGAGCCGCAACAGATCAACAAAATGCCCGTCTTGGCCAAAGATCGGGTGCATTTTGTGGGGCAACCGATGGCCTTTGTCATCGCTGAAACTGCCCTTCAAGCGCAAGACGCTTGTGAGTTGGCTCAAATTGAGTTTGAGGTCTTGCAGGCCTGCGCAGATGTGACAACCACGCTTGCCAGTGATGCGCCAATCTTGCATGAGTCGATGTCAAGCAACGTGTCTTGTGTGTTCTCCTCTGGTGACAAAGCAAGCGTTGAGAAAGCCTTTGCCGCAGCCAAGCACGTGAGTGAAGTCAGAGTCAACAGCCAGCGCTTGATTGGCTTTCCGATGGAGCCCAGAGCCGTGGTGGCCAAGTACGATCCTTCCAGTCAAAAAACGCGCATTCACACACCTTCGCAAGGACTTTTGAGCATCCAGGGGTATTTGAGCCAATGCACTGGCCTGTCTCCTGAGCAGATGGAAATCGTGACCCAAGATGTGGGCGGCTCTTTTGGGCTGAGGACGGCCGCCTACAGTGAGCATGTTGGCGTCGTGATTGGCAGCCGATTGCTCCATCAGGCCGTTAAATGGGTGGGAACACGTTCTGAAGTTTTTTTAAGCGATTGGCACGGCCGTGCCTTGAGCCTCAAGGGCTCCATGGCCTTGGACGAGAGGGGCCAAATTTTGGCCATTCGATTTGACGACCAAGTCGATGTCGGCGCTTACAACTGCTACATGTCTTCCTTTATTGGATCAAGAAATCTCTCCATCACCATGGGTGGGGTCTACAACGTGCCCGCTCTGTACATGCAAAGCACCATCGTTTACACCAACACGGTGCCCACTTCGGCTTACCGAGGTGCAGGACGTCCCGACATCGCTTATGCCATTGAGAGGTTGATCGATTTTGCAGCGCATGAGCATGGTTTTGATCCCCTGGAGATCAGGCGCAAGAACTTCATTGCCGTAAAAGATTTCCCCTACAAGACAGCCATTGGAACGCAATACGACGCGTGTGATTTTAATTTGGTCTTGGACCGCGCATTGGCCTTGTCTGATTATGCGGGGTTTCATGCACGCCGTGCCAGATCTGTTTCAAAAGGCCAATTGCGCGGCATTGGTTTGTCGACCTACCTTGAGGCCTCAGGAGCTGGTAATGTGCAAAAAGACCAAGTCGACGGTCAATTCACCGCAGATCGCATCTTGGTCATTTCCGGTGTGACGGGCGCCTCAGGGCAGGGGCATGAGACCTCGTTTGCCAAAATCGTTGACAATGAATTGGGTCTAAGTTCTCAGTTTGTCAAATACCAAGCTGGGGTGCATGGTTTGGCCTTGATCGGCAACGGCACGGGGGGCTCAAGAACCTTGTATGGTGCGGGCAGTGCGATCAAAAATCTGTGTGCTCGTATTCGAGAACAATTGGCCTTGGTTTTAGCTGCTCGATGGTCTTGTGACGTGACCGACGTGACCTACCAAGGGGGGGGCTGGTGCCGCCAAGGGCAGGACGCAACTCGCATGCCAACCGCTGAAGTTTTGGCCAGTTTGTCTGACGCTGAACTCCAAGGGCTCAGCGGCATGGGAGAGGCCCAATCGGGTGCAACCTATCCCAACGGCTGTCACGTTGCAGAGATTGAGATCGATCCGCAAACGGGTGAGGTTCAGATCTTGAATTACGTTTGCGTCGATGAATTGGGAACAGTCATTTCACCCCAATTGGTTCAAGGCCAAGTCCATGGGGGCGTGATACAGGGCTTTGGCCAGGCTTTTTGTGAGCAAGTGGTGTACGACGAGCAAGGTCAACTGCTCAGCGGCTCTTTGATGGACTATGCCTTGCCAAGGTCTGGGGACATGCCGGTCATTCGCAATGAGACGGTTGAAGTGCACACTTCATTGAATTTGCTCGGGGCAAAAGGGGTGGGTGAGTCGGGATGCACGGGCTCCCTACCGGCTTTGGCCAATGCGGTGATGTCTGCGTTGAGACCCTTTGGCATTGATAGAATGGACATGCCTTTCACGCCCATGAAAATTTGGACCGCTTTGCAAACTGCTCAGGCCAAGTAGACCTTTTTGGGTTCGAGTTCTTCAACATTTGGAGCGCCTACACGTGGAACAAAAGACGCGAGACTACTTTTCGTTTTTCTTGGGTATCTACTTTTTTGGATTGTCTTTGTACGTTCAGTCGGTGGTGTTGCCGAGCAACGGTAGGCCCACGGCTTTGCATTTGATCTTGTCCTTGACCTTCTGTGTTTTGGGCTTGTTGTTTTTCTTGCGAGGCTTTCGACATGTGATTTATGTCTGGGGCAAACCCGGGTAAGTATTTGATTTTTCAAGGTTTTTTTGCTGTAAATCAAACACGGGCTCTTTCAAATGGCCTTGATTCAAATCCGCCTTTTTAGCGTTTTGGGCAAAATCATGGCATCTGAGCCATAATAAGTCTTTGAAATCAAACATTTGGCGCATTTTGATGCCAAAACCATGGAGAACAGCGATGCCAGGTTTACTTCCCAATATCGATCCGGATGGACTCTTAGAATTCTCGGTGGTCTACACCGACCGGGCTTTGAACCACATGTCCAAGCGCTTTCAAGGCGTGATGTGTGACATCTCCTCTATTTTGAAAGAGGTTTATCAATCTCATTCGGCGGTTTTGGTGCCCGGCAGTGGAACCTTTGGTATGGAGTCCGTTGCACGACAGTTTGCGACGGGCAAGAAAGTTTTGGTCATTCGCAACGGTTGGTTCAGTTACCGTTGGACGCAAATCTTTGAAATGGGTCACATCCCAGCACAATCCACTGTTCTGAAAGCCAGAAGGCTTGGACAGGAAAGCCAAGCGGCTTGGGTGCCTTGCCCCGTGCAAGAGGTGGTCAACACGATCAAGGAACAAAAACCTGATGTGGTGTTTGCCCCTCACGTCGAAACTTCTGCTGGCATGATCTTGCCCGATGATTATTTGACCCAAGTCAGTGCTGCCGTCCATGAGGTCGGTGGGTTGATGGTTTTGGACTGCATTGCATCTGGAGCCATGTGGGTCGATATGAAGAAAACGGGTGTTGACATCTTGATTTCTGCCCCTCAAAAGGGTTGGAGTGGTTCACCTTGTTGTGCCATGGTGATGCTCAGTGAGCGAGCAAGAAAAGCCATTGATCAAACCAGCAGCACGAGTTTTGCAAGCGACTTGAAGAAATGGTTGCAGATCATGGAAACTTATGAGAATGGCAGCCACAGCTACCACACCACGCTACCAACGGACGCCTTGACGCGTCTAAGAGAAGTGATGCAAGAGACGAAGGCCTATGGCTTTGACAAGGTCAAGGCAGAGCAGGTCCATCTCGGCGCTGAAGTTCGCCACTTGTTTGAGTCACGCGGCATCAAGAGTGTCGCAGCCGAGGGCTTCAAGGCACCTGGTGTCGTGGTGAGTTACACCTCGGACGCTGAGATGCACAGCTCCAAGAAGTTTTTGGCGATGGGTTTGCAAACCGCGTCCGGTGTTCCATTGCAGTGCGATGAGCCTGCTGACTTCATGACCTTCAGGGTGGGTCTTTTCGGTCTGGAAAAACTGCACAACGTCTCTAGAAGCGTTGAACATTTGGCCCAGGCCTTGGACCAAATGGGCATCACCGCCAAAGCTGAAGCGACCGTCTGATTCAAGACTGTACAGAACTCCATAGCATCCCCAAGACCTTTTGTGCTTGGAGTTCAGCTGCTTCGCGTCCTTGCACGTGACTTCACGTCATCTTGCGCCCTTGAGCGCACCTAAGCCACCGCATGATGGAGCTCCTTTGCACCAAGCCGCTTGAGGCAAGAGGACGCTTTTTTATGCGCAGCGCTACGGTAGATGCCCTGAGACCCTTTGAGTTTCAAAAAGTTTAGACTTCTTAAGATGTCACCTCTGCAAGGCCTTTGGCGTTGAAGATTCTTTTTTAAATCATTTTTTGGAGCTCTAAGCATGGATACAGTCAAAGTCAGGCGTGTGATCACAGGACACGACGATACAGGTCGCGCGGTCGTGAAGATTGATGAAAATTGCACCCATTTCAAAGAAGGCCGACCCAACGGATTTTCTTGCAACATTTGGACAACACAAACCACGCCTGCAGACAATACATCGGACATCGACATGGGCAAGCGTGAAGGCAAATTCACCATGATCGAGAACGGTACAGTTTTTAGAATTTTAGATTTCAAGCCGGGTGTTGAAAAAAGAGTCCACCGAACCGATTCCATTGACTACATCGTGGTGATGTCAGGTGAGATCGACATGGAGTTGGAAGAGGGCGAGGAGGTGCACCTCAAAGCTGGGGACGTGATGGTGCAAAGAGGCACGGTTCACAATTGGATCAACCGTGGGAGCGAGTCTTGCGTGATGGCGGTGATCTTGGTCCATGCCAACTCTGCCGAGGCTGGTGGCAAGACCTTGGGCCCCTTTGGTTGACCCAAGCCTAATCCCTACCCCAACCAAGGCCCCTATTCAGGCGCAAGGGTACTCGAGATCTGAAGGCGAGCGCTCTAAAGGCGACTCAGCCAAGCCGCTCCTCTGACGCCAGAGGAGTCTCCGTGTTGCGCTTGAAGAAACTGCGTTCGAATCGGAGTCGTGAAGCTGTAGTTCAAAATTTGAGCGCTCAAAGCCGCATAGATCTCTGTCACATTGCTCATGCCGCCACCCAACACGATGCAACTCGGGTCCAGTGTGTTGACGATTTGCGACAAACCTCGGGCCAGACGATCCACATAAAGATCAAAGCTTTGTTGGGCCCTTAGATCGCCTTGTCTCATGGCTTGAACGATCGATGGGGGGGACATGTCTTGTCCAAAAGCCAGTTGGTGCTCCTCTTCAAAGGCAGGCCCACTGATCCAAAGTTCCATGCAATTGACTTTGCCGCACCAACAGGACTTGTTGTGCTGTTCTTTGAGCCCCGCATGGGGCAGTGGCGTGTGTCCCCATTCCCCAGCAAGGTGATTGGCGCCTGACCATATCTTTTGATGAAAGACCAAGCCGCCCCCGCAACCTGTCCCCAAGATGACACCGAAGACGAGGGGCATGCCTTGTGCTGCACCATCCACACTTTCACTCAAGGTCAAACAATTGGCATCGTTTTCGATGAAGACGGTGGTTTGAAGGAGCCGCTCAAGATCCTCTTTGAGCGCTTTGCCATTCAAGACTTGAGAGTTGGCACCTCGAACAAGTTGAGTCCTTGGGTCCAAGCAGCCTGGAATGCCAAAGCCAATGGAGGTGGGCCTGGGTAAATTGAGTTTCTTTAAGGATGTCTCAAGCAAATGCTCAATGGCCAACAGCGTGCCCTGATAGTCGCCTTGTGGGGTGGGCAAACGCTCACGCCAAAGAACCTCGCTTTGCGGGGTCAGAATGGCAATTTCTATTTTGGTTCCACCAACATCAAAACCAACGAGTGTGTCTGTCATGCCAGCGCTTAAAGCTTCATCAACGAAAGGGGTCATTTTAAGTCCCAAGTCATTTTCTAAGTTAAGAGACCACGAATTTTTTTCATGTCAACGGGCCTATCAGGGACATTCCTCAGCGAAAAGACCTCCTGGGTGTCATAGAATGTTCTAAATTTTTAAGAGGTACCTCATGTCCATTCCAGCTCCCGCAAAAGTTCCCTATCGCCGCATTGCTACTGAGGAGGCCTTCGCTCCCAAAGAGATGCTTGACATCTACAACAAAATATTGGCCAAGGGCAATACCGATGTTGGTTTTGCAAATTTGATGGGTTTTTACATGTCCAGTCCCAGTGACCGTGCCATGCACATCATGCGTTGCTTGCAGGATTTGGATGAAGTGCGTTTGGGTCACATGAACGAGTCCGGCGTCGATGTGCAAGTCATTGCCTTGACCTCTCCTGGTGTGCAGATCATGGACAAAGAGACCGCTGTTGCGTTCGCGCCTGTGGCCAATGATATTTTGTCTGAAGCTTGCAAGCGCCACCCCACTCGTTTTGTTGGGATGATCACGGTTGCCCCTCAAGATCCGCACGCCGCTGCCAAAGAAATCGAACGCGGTGTGAATCAATTGGGCATGCATTCGGTGATCATCAATTCACACACCCATGGTGAGTACCTGTCTGATCCCAAATTTTGGGAGATTTTCGAAGCCGCTGAGGCCCATGACACCCCCATTTATCTGCACCCCAATTCACTTCCCAAAGACATGATCAAACCGTTCTTGGAAGCTGGTCTAGACGGCGCTGTTTATGGTTTTGGAGTGGAGACAGGTCTGCATGCGCTACGCATCATCACTGCAGGTGTGTTTGATCGCTTTCCTAAGTTAAAAATGATCATTGGTCACATGGGCGAGGCCCTTCCATTTTGGGCTTACCGTTTGGATTACATGCACAATGCGACGGTCAAATCCAAGCGCTATGAAGCTATCAAGCCCACATTGAGAAAGCCAAGCGACTACTTGAAGTCCAACTTCTACATCACCAATTCGGGTGTGGCATGGGAGCCTGCGATCAAGTTCAGTCAAGACTTCATGGGCGTGGATCGCGTTCTTTATGCGATGGACTATCCATACCAATACGCCCCTGAGGAAGTGGGTTTCTTGGACCACATGAACATGTCTGAAGCCGACAAAATGGCCTTTTTCCAGACCAACGCCGAGCACGTCTTCAAGATTCCTCACGCCAAGCCTTGAAAGAAAGAGGCTCAAAGCCAGCTTGAGAAGTTTCTGGCCTAACTCTTACGCTCAATAACTCTGAAAAACCAGTGTTTTTGGGCTCAAAACCCTCAAGTTACGCTTGTACTTGAGGGTTTTTTAATGAACAAAGAGCCTAAGTGGGAGATTTTTTGCTATTCTGAAGACCCTAAAAACTCATTCATTAACCTCTCGGATTTTGCACCATGGCCTTTGAGAAGAAGATCGCACACCATCTCTACAGTGCCTACGAAGCCTACTTGGATTTGAAAGTAAAAATTCAAGATGCACAACAAATGCGTGTGCGAGAACTCCAGGACGTCTTGTCTAAAATCCCAACACCTGAGCTAGAGGAAACTGGTCAAGGGCACGACGGGTACGACCCTTCTGACCATCATGGAGAACACGCTGAGGCCAAGAAAAAGCCGCTCACTGAAGTTGAAAAACAAGAGCTTCAAGTTCATCTCGAATTGGATCTTTTGGGCAAACAGATAGAAGCATTGGTTCAACTGCTGACTCAACATCACACCACATCTCCCACCATGTTGGGTGAGTTTGAAAATTTAAGAACTTTCAAGGTCTTAACTGGGACGAAGTTTTTATTGGGCCCAGTCTTGCCGCTAAAACCGAATCGCTAAATTCAACTATTTGTATTTTTTAGGGCTATCTAGGTTTTTCTGGGGGCTATCCCGATTGACTTGACCTTTGACTCGGTACAAAGTTCAGGCTGTCTGTTACAAAGGGAGAGCTTGGCATGATTTTTAAATTTACAAAAACCATCTGTATTTTGATTTTTGTATGGCCGCTGATCTGCTTTTCACAAGCCGATTATCCCAACAAGCCCATCAAAGTCATTGTCGCTTGGCCGCCGTCGAGTGCAATAGATACGGTCATGAGGCGCATCACAGATGCTTTAAAAGATGAGCTTGGACAGCCCATTGTGGTTGAAAACAAAGCTGGGGCTGCAGGCGCTATGGGTTCGGCCTTGGTGGCCAATGCGCCAGCCGACGGCTATACATTGCTTTTCAATTCTGCAGCGA
>JBAXNB010000118.1:0-7711 GCA_037134015.1 Betaproteobacteria bacterium
CAAAGCTTGGCTCAAAGGGTAGCTCAAAGGGTTCAACTCTTGGGGTCCTTGGCCGATGTGTCCTTGGCCTATTTGGCCTGCGATGTGTTGACCCACCCCACCTTGGAGGACACCTTTGGCATGGTGGTCTTGGAGGCCATGTCGTTTGGGCGGCCCGTTTGTGTGAGTGCCCCCGAGTATTGCGGCATTGCCGCCGACTTGACGCACCAAGAACAGGCCTTCATCGTGCAAGACCCAAGGGACGCGCAGATGTGGGTCCAAGGCATTGAGTGGATTTTAGAGCCCAAGCACACAGATCAACTTGCACAATCGGGCCTGGAGTGGTCCAAGACACAGACTTGGCAAGCCAAGGCGAGAGACATGGAGCTGGTGTATTTGAAGGTTTGGCAAGGCTTGGGTCAAGCGAACGCTTTGTCATCAGAGTCCCCTTTGCGAGATGCTGGATCTTGAACATGTCAAAGACTTACAACACCCTCAATGCACCCAAAGCCCTTGACCCCCTTGAGGGCACGCAAGCGCTGGGTGCTCTGCAAAAGAGCCCCCAGCGAATTTTGATGATCAAATCCCACAGCATGGGGGTGGGCGACGTGCTGAGGAGTTCTGCGGCGTGGAGAGCTTTGAAGGATCGCTTTGGGCCAGTCGAGTTGCACCTTTTGTTTTTGAGCAAGCACCCGGGTTACGCCACCGAGTCCTTGATCAAAGAGCACCACTTGTTGAGCAGTGCACATTTTCTAACGCTCAGACCCACATCCCCAGATGAGCAGCAGGTGCAAACCACTTCGATGCATGCCCTTGTGGCGCAGAGTCTTCAAATTTGTGTAGACCTAGAAATTGACTTGATCATAGATTTTGAGATGCATGGCCTCAGAGGGGCTTGGCTGACTTGGCGGCTGCAAAGAGAGCTCTCGCGCGAGCACCAATCGGTGCAAACGCTTGGGGTGGCGCAGTTTTGGATCAAAAGATTTTTTTACGATCTTTGCTCAAAGAGTCTGAAGGCCTTTGCCCTAGACCAAGGCCTGGCTTTGCCCATGGACTACAGCAACCGAGACTTTGTCGTGCTGTCTGCTTTGGGCATCCAAAGGCAGGGGCGGTCGATTGAATTGCAGTCAAGCCCGCAGGCCCAGCAAAGCGTTCAACGGATGTTGGATGAGTTTCAAAAGCGCCGAAGGCGCAGTGCCCAAGAAAAAAGCAGATTTCTATTGGCCTTGAACATCGGTTGTGGCACCCCAGATGCTTTGTACAAGCGCCCTCAGATGGCCGATTTGGTGAGCGCCATGTTGGCACTTTACTGCGTGAGGCCGTTTGATCTGCTGTTGACGGGGGCGGCTTTTGAGCAAGACGTGAACCAAGCCTTCATCCAAGCCTTTGAACAGGCCCTCAACCAGGCTTTTGAAGTGGCGCACCAAAGCAGTGGTTCACCACCATCAGGATCAGCATCAGTATCAGGTTCAGCGCTCAATTGCTTGGACTGTGCCGGCCAGACCTCGTTGCCCGAACTCAGTGCTTTGATTGGCGAATGCGATTTGATGGTGAGCACCGATTCGGGTCCCTATCACATGGCGGTTGCGCTCAAGGTGCCCACTTTGGCTTGGTTCATCAAAGAGGAGAAGGCGTCCTACCACCAGGTCGCTTGGTGCAAGCACGTCGTTCATCCCAGTGCGGATGAATTTGTCGAACTGTCGCTTTCTTTGCTAAAGCCCCTTGCATAACGCCTAGAGATTGAAGCTTCAAGCGTTGTCAAAGACCTGGCCGAGTTTGAAGTAACTCGCGTAGATGCCAGCTTGGGCGAGGAGTGTCTGGTGTGTGCCAGTTTCCACAATACGGCCTTTTTCCAGGACCACGATGCGGTGGGCATGCTCAATGGTCGAGAGCCTGTGAGCGATGACCAAGGTGGTTCTGCCCACGGTCAAGCGATTCAATGCGTCTTGCACCAACCTCTCGGACTCGTTGTCCAGGGCCGACGTGGCCTCGTCGAGCAACAAAAGGGGGGCGTCCTTGTACAAAGCCCGTGCAATGGCCAGTCGTTGTCTTTGTCCGCCAGACAGCTGAGAGGCGTTGTGACCGACCAAAGAGTGGGCCCCTTTGGGCAAGGTTTTTAAATAGTCGCCTAAATTGGCGGCCTCTAAGCATTCAAGGGCCTTGCTCGGGTGAGCCTCTTGTCCGAGCATCACATTGTTCAAGAGGGTGTCGTTCAAGACGACCACATTTTGGCTGACCAAAGCAATGTGTTGCCTCAAGCTGTGCAGTTGCCAATCTCGGACATCGACGCCGTCCAAGAGGATGCGGCCAGCGGTGGGATCGATCAATCGCGGAATCAAGTTCGCCAGCGTCGTCTTGCCTGAGCCTGAGGCACCGACCAGGGCCAAGATTTCACCAGCTTCAAGCTTCAAGTTCAAATGCTCTATGGCGGGTTCCAAGTCGGCTTGGTAGCGCACCGTGATGTCCTTGAACTCCAAGTCGCCTTTGACCTTGGGTGGCGCGTAGGTACCTTCCTCCTGGTCCTTGGTTTTTTCGATCAAATCCAAGCCCCGCTCGATGGCAGCCAGGCCTCGAGTCATGGGGGCAGCCACCTCTGAGAGGTGTTTGATGGGTGCGACCAGCATCAACATGGCCGTCACAAAGGAGGCAAAGCCGCCCACGGTGGTGCCATCGGTGGTGCTTTGAAAGAGGGCCACGCTGATGACGGCAGACAAGGCCACGGCCGATAAAATTTGCGTGAGCGGCGTGATGGCTGCAGAGCTCACCATGCCTTTCATCACCAAGGATTGAAGCGCCGCGCCCAATTGTGCAAAGCGGCTTTCTTGCTGGGCTTGGGCGCCTTGAAGACGAATTTCTCGGTAGGCCAAGGAGTTTTCTTCAACCGCATACGCCAACGCATCGGTGGAGGTCTGGCTCAAATGCGTCAAAAGCGTCAAGCGGTGGGTCAGCACGCGCATGACCCAGGCCACTGCAGGTAAAAGCAGTGCCACAATGAGGCTCAGTTTCCAATTGAGATAAAGCAAATAACTGGCCAAAGCCAACAAGGTCAGGGAGTCTCTGGCTAGACTCAAAGACGCATTGACCAAGGTGCCCGCGCCGTTTTGCACTTCAAAGACCAAGGTGTTGGACAAACTGCTGCTGGCTGTGAGTGAAAAGAGGCTTGGGTGCGCCTTTTGCAGCTTAGAAAACATGGCAATTCTCAAGCCGAGGACCCCTTCATTGGCGATTTTGGCTAGGCAGACCTGGGCCAAGAAGGCGCCAAGGCCGCGAACGCTGAAAAGCGTCAAGATGGCTACCGGGACGGCCCACAGCTCCAGGGAGCCCGTGACAAAGCCGTTGTCCAAAAGCGGCTTGAGCAAAGCTGGAATCATCGGCTCGGTGGCAGACACCACAATCACCGAGACCACCGCTAGCCCCCAAGCCGACTTGGGCTTGCTGAAATAAGGCCAAACGCGCTGAAAGCGCTTGAAAAAGGAGTCGACAGGAACTTCGGTCATGGGGCTGTAGCTTTTAAACTCATTGGGGCGTTAAAAGATCCTGTGCACAGGTCGCTTGGGTCAACACACCCAGAAGACAAATGCCGCATCTTCTGGGGTGCATTATCCAGCCTTCATCCATGGGTCCATCCAAGTGGCGGTCCAGCTTCAAGGTTAGAATGTGAGATTGTATGGGAATGTTGGTCTTGCACCACTGGGCAACGTTTGGGGCATCCGCCCCACGTGAAGCGGACCTTGATGCCGGATTGATTTTTTAAGTGAACCTCCATGAGCCTCTGCGTTGTCATCATCACCCGCAATGAAGCACAACACATCCAAGCCTGCTTGGACAGCGTGGCGTTTGCCACAGAGGTGATTGTTCTTGACAGTGCCAGCAGCGACGACACGGTCCAACTGGCCCTAGACAAGGGCGCCTTGGTTCACCAAACCGCCGATTTCCCAGGCTTTGGCGAGCAAAAGAACCGGGCCTTGGATTTGGTCAGTTGCCCCTGGGTGCTCAACATCGATGCCGATGAGCGTGTGAGCCAAGCCTTGGCCCAAGAGATCTTGAAGGCGATTGCTGACCCAGCCTCCAAGCACCCAGCTTTTGATATTCCTAGAAGCACTTACTTTTGTGGCAAGTGGATCCAACACTGCGGTTGGACGCCAGACCGAGTCGTGCGGCTCTTTAGAGCAGATGCTGCCCGCTTCTCCGACGACAAGGTGCACGAGCGCTTGGTTCCCAAAGGGCGAAATAACTGGGATAATGCAGAGGTAGGCCACCTCAGCGTCCCCATGCTTCACTACAGTTACCTCAGCCCAGAAGACTACTGGAGAAAACTCAAAAGTTACAGTCAAATTTGGGCGGAGCAAAGGTTTGCTTTGGGTCAAAAGACCTCTGTGGGCAGGGCTTTTGCCTCGGCTTTGTTTGCTTTTGTCAGGAGTTATGTGTTTCAAGCCGGATTTTTAGACGGCTCCATGGGATTGGCCGTCTGTGTGATGCAAGCCCAAGGCACTTTTGCCAAGTACTTTACGCTTTATTGTTTGAATCAAAAAAATCATGTTGAACGCTTTCACGGCTTGGATTGAAAATGCATGGAGCAAGCTTTGCCTGCGAGCCAGAACCCTTCGCGCTGGGCTTGTGGTCGGTATAGCTTTTGGCGCCTTGGCTTTCTTGGGACAAGCTCATGCCCAGTTCAGGGTCGAAGTTGCTGGGGTTGGCATCACGCAAATTCCCATCAACCTCAATCAATTCAAGGACGAGAGCCTGTCGCCTCAAAAAATCACCCAAATCATTCAATCTGATTTGGAGCGAAGTGCCAAATTCAAAGTCTCGACCAACGCATTTGCTATGGACGAGAGTTCCAGGCCGGATTTCAATGGCTTAAGACAAAAGGGGCTAGAGAATTTTGTGACGGGCAGTGTCACCAAATTGGCCGATGGCCGTTTTGATGTGCGTTTTAGGCTTTGGGATTTGATCAAAACCCAAGACCTGGGAGGTGCGAGCTTCGCCGTCGTGGCACCCGATCTCAGGCGGGCGGCTCATCAAATTTCAGATTTCATTTATGAGAAATTGAGTGCAGAAAAGGGGATCTTCTCGACCCGTATCGCTTATGTGACCAAAAGCGCCAATCGCTTTAACTTGTGGATTGCCGATGCAGATGGTGAAAATGCACAAGCAGCACTCACCTCTCCCGAGCCCATCATCTCCCCCAATTGGGCGCCCAACGGTCAGCAACTCGCTTATGTGTCGTTTGAGTCCAGAAAGCCCGTGGTCTATGTGCACGATGTGTCCTCGGGCAAACGCAAAATAGTTGCCAATTTCAAAGGCTCCAACAGTGCCCCTTCTTGGTCGCCCGATGGACAGTCTTTGGCCGTGACTTTGAGCCGAGATGGTGGGTCTCAGATTTATTTGATCTCAGCTTCTGGCGGTGAGCCTCAGCGCTTGACCCAGTCCAGCAGCATCGATACAGAGCCCACCTTCATGCCCGATGGCAGTGCCATTTACTTTGTCAGTGACCGAGGCGGCTCTCCGCAAATCTACCGCATGCCCGCCAAAGGGGGGCCCGTGGCCAGAGTGACGTTCAATGGCAGCTACAACATCTCCCCAAGCTTGAGCCCAGACGGCAAGTTCATGACCTATATTTCAAGGCAAGGTGGACAGTTCAAGTTGTATTTGATGGACTTGACCACCGAGCGCACGCAGGCTCTGACGGAGTCCACTGCAGATGAAAAACCCAGTTTCGCGCCGAATGGCAAACTCATCATTTACGCCACTCAAATTCAGGGCAAAGAGGCCTTGATGACGGTCAATTGGGAAAATAAAATTTCCGCTCGACTCTCGGGGCAAGCGGGTGACATCAGAGAGCCTCACTGGGGGCCTTTTCTCAAGGGCAACTGAGGCTGGATGTAGAGGGTCGGGGGTTGGAGCGTCTTCTTTGGATTATGTTTAAAAAAGGGTCAGTGATGAAAAAAGTTTTAAGTGGCATGTGCTTGTCATCGGTGTTGATGTTGTTGTTGGTGTTGGTCGGGTGTGCGTCTGGGGTGAAGCTCAACCAAGTACCCGTTGAGGACAAGTCTTCAAGCTTGGTCAGCGCAGATGACGTCAATGCGCTTTCAGGCAAATCGGCTGTCACCAGTGTTCAAACGACTGCACTCGGGGCCATGAACATGGGACCGGCTGGTGTGGAGAAGGTGGTCTACTTCGATTACGACAGCTATGCCATCAAATCAGAGGCACAGCCCACCGTCGAGTCGCAAGCCAAATTTTTGCGTGGTGACAAGTCGCGCAAAGTCTCCCTTGAGGGGCATACCGATGACCGCGGAGGTCGTGAGTACAACCTGGGTCTGGCTCAAAAGCGCTCGGAAGCGGTCAAAAAGTCTTTGACCCTCTTGGGGGTCTCAGAAGCACAGATTGAGGCGGTCAGTTTGGGCAAAGAAAAACCCGCTGTCCCAGGTAACGATGAAGCGGCCTATGCCAAAAATCGCCGCGTTGAATTTAACTACAGATAAAGCAAAAGATGATCAAACAGTTCAATGCGTTGGGGTGGGCCTGCTTGTTGTCCCTGTGTCTGAGCTCTGGGGCACATGCTGGTATTTTTGATGACGATGAGGCCAGAAAGGCCATTCTTGATTTGAGACAAAAAGTCGAGATGCTCAAGAGCAATTTTGAAGCCTTGCAGTCCAATCAAAATGCCTTTCAAGAAGAGACGGTGCAACTGAAAAAAAGCATTCTCAATTTGCAGTCCATGATTGAAGGCTTGAAGCAAGAAATTCAGGTGATGGCTGGCGACAAAGAGGTGTTGACCAAGGCCCTCTCAGAGACACAAAGGCAATTGAAAAACCAGGCGCAAACTCTCGAAGATCGATTGGCCCGGGTAGAGCCCCAAAAGGTGAGTGTGGATGGTCAAGACTTTTTGGCCGATCAAGCCGAGATCAAAGAGTTTGAAAATGCCTTGGGTCTCTTCAAAAAAGCCGATTACCAACTCGCTGCCATGGCCTTGGCTGAGTTTGCCAAACGCTACCCGTCCAGTGGTTACGCTGCATCGAGCGTTTACTTCATGGCCACAGCCCAGTACGCGGTCAGAGATTACAAGGCCGCCTTACAGAGCTTTAAAAACCTGGTCTCGATTGCTCCCAACCATTTGCGTGTGCCGGACGCCAAGTTGTCCATCGCCAGTTGCTTGATTGAACTGAAGGACCTGAAGGGTGCTAGAAAAGCCTTGGAAGATTTGATCAAAGAGCACCCACAGTCGGATGCGGCTCAATCGGCCAAAGAGAGAATTTTGAAGTTAAAGTGATCTGAACACTCTTTTAAAAGCTAAAGGGTTCTTGGCCTGGGCCTCAAACGCAGTTTGAGCCGAGCAGTGTCTCCTTGAAAGACATCTCTGCACCGGAGGAACCTTATTTTTTTCTTATCCCATGATCGATGAAGTCCAGTACACCGCCCTCGCGCACACCATTTTATGGTGTGCTTTTGCGCTGACTTTTTTGTTGGGCTACCTCTCGCAGTCAACACATTTTTGCACCATGGGTGCTTTGGCTGATGTCTACAGTTATGGCTCTTGGGTCAGAGCATCCCAAGTGATTTGCGCGATGGGGGTGTCGGTCTTGGGCTTTGCATTGCTGGTGGAATGGGCTTACTTGGACCCTCAAAAAACACTGTACGCAAGCTCCAAGCTCTTTTGGCTGTCCAATGCCTTGGGGGGCACCATGTTTGGCATGGGTATGGTCTTGGCTTCAGGTTGTGGCAACAA
>JBAXNB010000119.1:0-7575 GCA_037134015.1 Betaproteobacteria bacterium
TGGGCAGCCTGGCTTTGATGGACTGGGCCTGTGAGGTGAAGAGGGCGGCGTACACGGTTGTGTTGCTGATGACTTTTTTCACATAGTCACGCGTTTCATTGAACGGGATGTTCTCCACCCAAATCGCCGCTTCAAGCTCTGGGCCTTCGCGCCAACGTCTGGACCTGGAAGGACCCGCGTTGTAAGCGGCAGCGGTCAAAGGGTAGGAAGACTCAAAGCTCTCCAAGACCAAGCGCATGTAGCCAGTGCCGATGGCGACATTGGTTTCTTTGTCTTTGAGCATGTCTTGGCTAAAAGGCGACAGACCAATTTTTTTAGCGGTCCATTTGGCGGTTTGCGGCATGATTTGCATGAGGCCTGAGGCGCCCACTTGGGATTTGATATCGGTCACAAAGCGACTTTCTTGTCGCATCAAACCATACACAAAGGCGGGATCAATTTCATTGGTTTTGGCGTAGGCAAGGACCAGATCTTTGTGCGGCGCGGGGAAGAGGTACTCAGGCTCCCAAAACTCGCGAGCGCGTTCGCTGGTGAAGATGCAGCGGTCGTACACCATGTGGCTGCATGCAAGTTGTGAGGCGGCCATCATCTCAGCGTCGCTCATGCGACCGCTAGCACCTTGAGCGTTGACCAAACTGGTGGAATAGTTCCATTCACGCACGCCTTCACTTCTCAGACCCAGGGCAATGGCATACAGAGCTCGCTTGAGCCCCAGGTGAGATTGGATGGTGGCCAAGTCTTGGGGGCTTGGAGCGGGAGGTGGTGGGGGGAGCGTGATTTTTTTCCCCAACTCTTCAAGGGCGAGTTGCTCGTAAAAGCCCTTGACCGATGCGATGGATTCAAGCAAGGCGTGGGCCTCTGCTCTGGTTTTGTTTTGTGCGTTGGAGGGCGAGTTGGAGGCTTGGGCCAACAAAGCGCGCGCAAGCCAGTAAGTCCAAGCCACCTCCTTTTTGCCGTCCGCACCCATGGCCTTGATGGCGTCTTCGATTTTTGCCCATTGAGGGCCTTGGGGCTGTTTCAAAAGCGTCCTGACATACCAACCCAGCATCTCGTCGTTCATGTCGCTGATTTTTTTGGATCGCTCAAAATAAGCCAAGGCTTGTGGATCTAGCTTGAGAGCGGCTTGCATCCCAATCACACCCCATAGCCAATGGCGTTGCTCGCTGCTCAGGTAGGGCTCCCACTTGTCTTTGAGAAGTTCGCTTGCCTTGTCGGGGTCGGCACTGGCGACTCGAATGAGGGCCAAGACGATCAACTCTTGCCTGGTCTTTTGTGGGGACGCAAAGCGATCCTTTAAAAACCGGTGCGGCTGGCTCCAAGCACTGTTGAAAGAGGACAGGGCATCGGCGTCTGCGATTTGGACCAGGTCGCGGGTCAATTTGAGACGGTTGTTTTGCGCGCCCGTGCGGGCCTTTTGCCACAACTCCAGGGCTGAGACTTTTTTATGGTCGTACAAACGATCAATGGCCCATTTGCAACCATCGTCGGCGTCCTTTTGCTTGGACCAGATGGATTTGATGTCGCTTTCAACGGAGGGCTTGGCCATGGGGCTCAAGTACTCCACCATCAAGCCGTAGCAGAGCAACTCACGATCGTCTCGCATGCGGTAAAAGGGATACTCGCTGGCAAAGGTGGTCCAGTCGCGGCGACTGCCCAAGAGCAGCAGCCAATCGTTTCGAAGGCGATCTTCTTGGTAGGTGTTGGCGTAGGTTTTGAAAAACTCCTTGACCTCTCGCGTGCTGGCGGTGTCAAGTCTGGCGCGCAGTTCCCAGTAAGCGGCCCAAGGTGCCAAAAGGCTTGACTGCGCCAGTGGCAACAGCGAGCTCAATTGATGGCGGTCCATGTGTTTGAAAGCCTGGGCCATTTCAAGGACGGCTTGATCGGCTGGGGTGGCCACCACTGACGAATTGGCGTTAGGAGAAGCATTGGGGTTGGAGGCGCTGGATGTGACGCTATCTTTTTTAGGCTTGGGGTGGGTTGCACCATGCGTCATGGCCAAGTGCAGGCCATCGAGCTCAAAGCCTTGTTGGGTGTTGGCGTTCAAGTCCAACGCCAAAGCCAAAGAGTTGATCGGCAAAGGCGTTTGAGAGCTTGTAGCACTCAAGGACAGGGGGGCAGCACCTGCCAGGCCACAGCACGCCAGTGCCAAGCCCAGAAGGAGCCCATTGAGCCAATAATTTCTGAACAGCAAAGAAGACAAAGACACATGCATAGGTAGGAGGCTAGAGCGAGCGTGAGCGTGAGCGCAGGCGAGCCTGCGCAAAGGGTTTTAGGACAAGGTCCTTCTTGAAGGGATGAACAAGATCAATCCCCGAGTGTATGCGAGGAGGAGTATTCTACTGAAGTCCTTGTGAAAGGAGGGGTGCGCTTTCGGTTTGCAGGTGTTGTGCTGAAGCCAAGAGCTCTCTCATTCAGAGCTCAGCAATCTGCTCAAATGGCCTTCTAGGCCTTTCAAGTGCCTTCTAGTGCCTTCTAGAGCCCTATGGGGCGTTACAGCGTGAGTGTTTGGCTCCATAATAAGGTGCTCGTGCTCAGTGGGTGATGCGTGTCAAGACTTTTGCCGCATACAAGCTAGGTTGGCTTGACTTGCCCATCAAGTTCTTGGGCGACGTGTTTTGAGGATCATTTGTTTATGGCCAATCAGTTGAAACAAAATTTACGTGCTCAGTTGCTGGCTTCTCGCATGGACATGCCCGACCGCTTGCAAAGGGCTGAGTTGTTGCAACGTGCGATGCGCATTTGGCTTTTAGGGCGTGAGGATGTGGTCATTGGCGCTTATTGGCCGATCAAGGGGGAGTTTGACCCCTTGCCGGCTTTGCATCGATGGAAAGAAGATGGGGAGTTGCTTGACGAGCCCTTGAGACGGCGAATAGGCTTGCCGGTGGTCGATCCTCAGACCAAGACCATGAGCTTTCATGTCTGGTACCCGGGTTGCCCTATGCAAGAAGATGCCTACAACATCCCCAAGCCCAAAGACACCGAGGAGATCTTTCCAACGCTCTTGTTCGTGCCCTGTTTGGGCTATGCGCCCGGTGGCTACAGGCTTGGCTATGGGGGTGGGTTCTATGATCGCACCTTGGCCAGCTTGAGCCCCAAGCCCGATACGGTGGGCGTGGGGTTTGCTCAAGGGTATTTGGATGACTTTGAACCTGATGAGTTTGACCTGCCGCTGGACACCTTGCTCAACGAGCACGGCGTGGTGTGGCCCATCGCTCCGATGACCCCTAGGCCAGATTGATTCGCAAGGCCAGTTTGCACTGGAGCATAGAGAGGGCTCAGCGTGGTTTCGTGAGCTTCACGATCACTTCTTCATAGTCCCTTAATTTCGCTCGCGCTTTGCTGCGTTGCTCTGGCGTGGTTTTGTTGTGAAAAGCCGCCACCGCTTCGCAGTTCGCCTTGAGGCGGCGCTCATTGTAGTCAAACAAAACGGGGTCTTTGATGAGGTTGGCGTTGTTGAGCCAATCGCTCACAATGGCCTCACTTTCTTTGACCAAGGACTCGGTGCCCAAGGTCCCTTTGCTTTTAAGGCTGCGAATTTTTTCAAGCGCTTTAAAAATCTCATCTTGGCGATAAAGTTTGATGGCAAGGTTCTTGGTGGGGTCGTAGCCTGAATTTTGGGCCAAATTTCTCAGCTCCCACTTCTGCGCATTGGAGATGCGTCCGTACAAATCCTTGGCTTGCTCGAGACCTTTTTCAGCTTGGTGATCGAGCCTTTCGCTGGGGCTGCCCGTGAGCCACTCTTTGCTCCATTCTTTGTTCTTTTTGTCAAAGCTCGCCCTCAAGTTGTTGAGCTGTTCTGCACTCAAGGTGGGAGCAATTTTGGCAATCATGGGGGTCAAACGAGCGATGACTTCGGGCACGGTTTGCAGAAGTTTTTTCTCAATCTCACAGGTTTTTTCAGGGGAAAGATCGTTTTGCACCTGGGGGAGCAACTCTTGGATCAGCTCGAGTGCTTGGGGCAGTTGGGTCTCGCGATGCCATTTTTGCAGGGCTCTGAGCTCCTCTTTGACCGCTGTGGTTTGCTCATCTTTGAAGTCCACGTAGCTGTCAAGCCACCAAAACACGAGTTGGGGGCTGTTTTCATACAAAGAACCTAAAACGCTGCAAGATCCCAGTGAGAGCACGCAAATCATTGCCAAAGCCGCTTTGCGGGCATAATTCATGGGTTTGTCTGATGTTGAGGGCGCGCTAGCGTTGATAATAGACATAAGTGAAGGTCATGTTTAATACGTTGACTGTTGAAAAAAAGACGATGAAAAAAGTACACAAGTCATGCAACTGAGTCAGGCACACACCTTAGAGAGCCACTTGGATGTGGTGATTATGGCAGGCGGCAAGGGCACGCGCATGAAAAGCCGTACGCCAAAGGTTTTGCACACCTTGGGTGGGCAGACCTTGATTGAACATGTGATTGACTTGGCAGAGTCCTTGGGTGCTAGACACAAAGTGGTGGTGATCGGTCACGGTGCCCAAGAGGTTCAAGCTGCCTTGTCTCGCGTGTCGGGTCTTCGTTTTGCCTTGCAAGAGCCGCAACTTGGAACTGGGCACGCGCTTCAAACTGCTGCCCCGCATTTGCCCGATGAGGGCCTGACCTTGGTGTTGTCTGGTGATGTGCCTTTGATCCAGCGCGAGACCTTGGAGCTGTTACTGGCCGCCTCTGAGGGGCAATATTTGACCCTTTTGAATGTGTACAAAGACGAGCCCTTCGGCTATGGGCGAATTGTTCGCGGTGACAAGAACGCGCAAAACCCTTTGGGGGACATCCAAGCCATTGTCGAAGAAAAGGATGCAAGTGTCGATGTGCGCGGTATCAAAGAAATCTATTCAGGCGTGATGGTGGTGCCCAATCGTCTTTTAAAGCCTTGGCTCAAGAGGCTAGAGCCCAACAATGCGCAAAACGAGTATTACTTGACCGACTTGGTCAAAATGGCACACGAGGATGCTGAGCCCATTCAAAGCTACACCACGAGAAATGAACTTGAGCTCAGTGGGGTGAACGATGCGGAGCAGTTGGCGCAGATGGAACGCGCCTATCAGGCGCAGTTGGCGCGCAAGTTGATGCTCAGTGGTGTTCGCTTGCGAGATCCTACGCGCATTGATGTTCGAGGCGAGTTGGTGTGTGCCACCGATGTTGAAATTGATGTCAACTGTGTCTTTGTGGGCAAGGTGATCTTGGAGTCTGGCGTTCGCATCGAGCCCAACTGCGTGATCGCTCACGCCAGGATCAAGGCTGGTGCGCACATCAAGGCGTTCACGCACATTGAGGGCGAGGCATTGCTAGACGGCTCGCTCGTTGAGGTGGGCGAGTTGGCACAGGTGGGCCCGTTCACAAGGCTCAGGCCAGGCGCAAAACTCGGTCGTGAGGTTCATGTGGGCAACTTCGTGGAAATTAAAAATTCGAGCTTGGCCGCTGGCGCCAAGGCCAACCATTTGGCCTACATTGGCGACGCGTCCTTGGGTGAGAGGGTCAACTACGGTGCGGGCAGCATCACGGCCAATTACGATGGTGCCAACAAGCACCACACGCGAATCGAGGCGGATGTCCATGTGGGCTCCAACAGCGTGTTGGTAGCTCCTGTCACGATCGGGGCGGGTGGCACGATTGGAGCGGGCTCGACCATCACCAAAGACACGCCTGAAGGGGCATTGACCGTGGTCAGGGCCAAAGCGGTGAGCATCATGAATTGGGTGCGCCCGTTGAAGAAAAGTAAAAAAATCGATGGCCTTTGAACGCGTGAGGAGTTGAGACATGTGTGGAATCGTGGCCGGAGTATCGGCAAAAAATTTGGTGCCTGTGTTGGTTCAAGGCTTGGCCCGCTTGGAGTACCGAGGGTACGACTCATGTGGCATTGCGGTGTTCTCGACCAAGGCGCAACTTGAACAGGTGGCCGGCCTGCAAAGAGCCAGAAGCACATCAAGGGTCAGTGAGTTGGCCGAGCAGGTGTTTCCCACCCAGCCAGGCTTTGGCCTGGAGGGGTTCCTCGGGATTGCACACACCCGGTGGGCCACGCACGGCGCGCCTCATGTGGACAATGCCCATCCCCATTTCAGTGTGAAGGGGAAGCTTCAAATTGGCTTGGTGCACAACGGCATCATCGAGAACTTTGAGGCCTTGAGAGACGAACTCAAGCTCAAAGGCTATGTGTTTGAGAGCCAAACCGATACAGAGGTGATCGCACATTTGATTCACTCTTTGTACCAAGGGGACTTGTACCAAGCCTTCCATCAGGCCCTCAGGCAATTGAAGGGGGCTTATGCTCTGGCGGTGATTTGTAATTTGGAGCCCGATCGACTGGTGGGTGCAAGAGCGGGCTCACCCCTTGTTTTTGGGGTCAGCCGTAAAAAAGAGTCCAGTGGTCATTATTTGGCCAGTGATGCGATGGCGCTGGCCGGTGTGGTGGATGAATTTGTATTTTTAGAAGAGGGTGACACCATTGATGTCCGCCTTGACAGTTATCAGGTGGTGAGTGCGATGGGTGGGCGCATCACACGTGTTTTAAGGCCCTTGCCGGTGTTTGGTCAGGCCGCTCAGTTGGGCCCCTATCAACACTACATGCAAAAGGAGATTTTCGAGCAACCTCAAGCCATCTCCGACACCCTTGAAGGCGTGCATGGCATCGTGCCTGAGTTGTTTGATGTCGCAGACTTGGAACCCAAGAGCACCAGGCCTCTTGCCAGGTCGGTTTTTCAAAGCATCGATCGAATCCTCTTGTTGGCCTGTGGCACGAGTTATTACAGTGCGAGCACGGCCAAGTATTGGTTGGAGAGCATTGCCAAAATTCCAACGCAAGTTGAAATCGCAAGCGAATACCGTTACCGAGAATCGGTGCCAGATACCAAGACCTTGGTCGTGTGCATTTCACAGTCGGGAGAAACGGCAGACACCTTGGCCGCTTTAAAGCATGCACAAAGTTTAGGGATGGCGCACACTTTAAGCATCTGCAATGTGGGCACATCGGCCATGGTGAGAGAGTGCGCACTTGCTTACATCACAAGAGCTGGTGTGGAGGTGGGCGTCGCGTCGACCAAGGCGTTCACCACACAATTAGCTGCACTCTTTTTGCTCACCTTGGTGATTGCCAAAACAAAAGGGCATTTGAGTGCCAAAGAGGAGTCCCGTCATTTGCATGCGATGAGGCATTTGCCTGCTGCGCTTCAAGCCGTCTTGGCTTTGGAGCCGCAAATCATCTCTTGGGCGCAAGAGTTCAAAGTCAGAGAAAACGCCTTGTTTTTGGGGCGAGGGCTTCATTACCCAATCGCACTGGAAGGGGCCTTGAAGCTCAAAGAGATCAGCTATATCCATGCCGAGGCTTATCCGGCGGGGGAATTGAAACACGGCCCCTTGGCTTTGGTGACAGATGCGATGCCGGTCGTGACGGTAGCCCCCAACGACACCTTGCTTGAGAAACTCAAAAGCAATATGCAAGAGGTGAGAGCCAGAGGAGGTGTCCTTTATGTGTTGGCCGATGCAGACACCCATATTTCATCCAGTGAGGGTTTGAATGTGATTCGAATGCCAGAGCATTATGGAGAGTTGTCCCCGATCTTGCATGTGGTTCCCTTGCAGTTGCTCGC
>JBAXNB010000120.1:0-7542 GCA_037134015.1 Betaproteobacteria bacterium
GGTGATGAAAAATGTGGCGGGTTACGATGTGTCTCGCCTCCTTGCTGGCTCCATGGGCACCTTGGGACTCATCACCGAGGTCACCTTGAAAGTACTCCCCAAAACCTTGGGCGAGTGCAGTTTGAAAACCCAACTGTCCTCGGGCCAAGCTTTGGCTTTGATGCAAAAACTTGGGCAACGCCCCTTGCCTTTGAATGCAAGCTCTTGGCTGGCTAGCGGCTCCAGCACCGATGCACACGGTTCATCAGGGAAGGTCGACATGGTCCTCAGACTCAAAGGCGCCAAGGCCGCAACCCAATCGGCCTTGGCCAGCATTCAATCTGACTTGTTGGCCTCGGGCCTCAACTCAGAAGTGCTGAGCGCTCTTGAGGCCCAAGCCCATTGGGACAGCCTTCGCGATCAAACCCATTCTTTTTTAACCACGTCCACTCGCGTTGATGCATCTCTTTGGCGAATTTCTCTGCCCTTGAAGGCCTTGAAACAAGGCCCCCCATCCTTTGCCATCAAGGCCTTGAGCGAATGGTTTGGTGCCTTGCATTGGGTGTGGGCCGATGCGGTCCAAGCAAGCGCAATTCAAAAAGAGGTCTTGCGCCTGGGTGGCACCCTCACCCTTTGGCGTGCGGCCCAAGGCCATGAACACGACCCGGTCCTTAAAGGCTTGAGCTCTGGCGTTGAAGCCCATGTCATGCAACTGCAAAACCATCTTCAACGCGCTTTCGACCCAGGCGGTGTTTTTAACACCTCGCGCGCTCACGCTTGATCACCGACCCTCGACATGCTTTAATTTGGATGCCATGCAAACCCAACTTGCCCCCCAATTTCAATTCACGGCTCAAGGTCTATTGGGCGAGTCTATTCTTAGAAAATGTGTCCATTGTGGGTTTTGCACGGCCACTTGCCCAACCTATCAATTGCTGGGCGATGAGCTCGATGGCCCCAGAGGGCGCATCTACTTGATCAAAGAGGTCCTGGAAGGGGCCGTACCGACCCCCAAAACCCAGCTGCATCTTGATCGCTGCTTGACCTGTCGAAATTGTGAAAGCACTTGCCCAAGCGGCGTGGATTACGGCCACTTGCTTGATGTAGGACGGGACATTGTTGAAAAAGCCGTACCTCGCACGCGCATGGCGCAATTGACCCGTTGGCTGCTCACGCGTGGCTTGACGTCTCGTCTCTTTAAGCCCGCCTACCAATTGGCCCAAACCGTGCGCCCGCTTTTGCCCAAACTTTTAAGATCGAAAATCACCCCACACAAAAACCCGGTCGGTGGCCCCAAAAGCAGCATCCCAAACAAGCCCTTTTGCTAGAGGGCTGCGTACAAGAGGCCATGATGCCCAACGTCAATGCGGCCACCGCAAGGGTGTTGAATGCCCTCTCGGTTCAGACCATCATGGCACCCAAGGCGCAGTGTTGTGGTGCGCTTGCACATCACTTGAACGATGCGCACCGCGCTCACGCACAAATCAAAGCCAACATCGATGCTTGGTGGCCTTGGATAGAAAAGGGCGTGGCCTACCTTGTGATGAACGCCTCTGGCTGCGGCGTCATGGTGAAAGACTACGGTCATCTTTTAAGAGACGATCCTTTGTACGCTGAAAAAGCCAAAAAGGTAAGCGCCTTGACGCTGGACATCGCCGAGGTGCTGGAGCACGAGCGTGAAGCCTTGAAGGAGCGCCTGAACCCCAAAGTCCTTGAAGCTCTTGGGCAAGCCGTGTTTCATCCGCCTTGCACTTTGCAGCATGGTCAAAAAATCAAGGGCCGTGTTGAGGACATGCTCAACTTCCTTGGCTTTCAACTGAGCTTGCCCCCAAAGGACGCTCATCTGTGTTGCGGCTCAGCTGGCACCTACTCTGTCACACAAGCCACCCTGTCCAATGCGCTTAAACGCCAAAAACTTCAACACCTCTTGGACACACAATCTCAAGTGATTTTGAGCGCCAATGTCGGCTGCATCTCACACCTTCAAAGCGAGAGCCCCGTGCCTGTTGAACACTGGATCGAGTGGCTAGATGCCGCCTTGACGAAATCATTGGCCGTGGCGGCCTAAAAAAACAGGTGGCTTTAATGAGCGGCAGCAAGTGCTTGCTCGATCTCTTTGGTCAAAGAAGCGGGCGAGTCTTGCGGGGCGAAGCGTTTTAACACCTGCCCATTTCTGGCCACCAAAAATTTGGTGAAATTCCATTTGATCGCCTCCGTGTTCAAAAGCCCTGGAGCTTGGGCTTTCAGCCACTTGAAGAGGGGGAGTGCATGTTCACCATTGACCTCTACTTTTTGCATCATTTGAAACTCAACCCCATATTGGGTTGTACAAAATTGCGCAATCTCCTCCTCGCTTTTAGGGTCTTGGCCCCCAAATTGGTTGCACGGAAAGCCCATCACCCGAAGGCCTTGTGCGGCATACGCTTGGTGCAACTCTTGCAGTCCCTTGAGCTGCGGCGTGAAACCACAGGCGCTCGCGGTGTTGACCAGCAACATGACTTGGCCTTTGAAACGACTGAACTCCATCTCTTGGCCTTGGATGTCTGTTGCTTTGAATTCGAAAATGTTTAGCGTATCCATGGCCATGACCCCTTTAACTTTTCATCTCTGCTTGTTTGACTTCATCGAGCAACCTGTTCATCTCGGCTGGGTGTTTTGACAAGTTGCTTTCGTGCCATTTTTTGATCATCCACATGACCGAGGCCACCAAAATGCTAAAGCCCGTCAAGGCTTCATAAGCATTCAAACCCAGCCCGGTGAGAAGGGCGTAACCACCACCCAAGACCAAGATGCAAGCTTGTTCGTTGAAGTTTTGCACCGCGATAGAACGACCAGCACCCATCAAAATATGACCTCGGTGCTGGAGCAAGGCATTCATGGGCACCACCAAAAAGCCACCCAAGCCACCCAGCAACACCAAAAAGGGCGCTGCCACCCAAGGATCTCTGATGAAGTTCATGCCCAAGACCATCAAACCCATGGCAATGCCCAGCGGAATCACCTTGGTCGCTTGCTCAAGTCGCATCTTGACCGACGCCAAAACCGCGCCAACGGCGGTTCCAATGGCAACCACACCCACCAAGGAAGAAGCTTGGGTGGTCGAGTAATGAAGTGCGGCAGCGCTCCATGCAAGAACGATGTAACGCAAGTTGCCAGAAACGCCCCAAAACAGCGTCGTCGTCGATAAAGAGATTTGCCCCAATTTGTCAACCCAAAGCTTTTGATTGCATGACCAAAAGTCTGGCGCCAAAGACCACAAATTGCCCAGTACAGAGCGCTCAGGGTCGCGAGGCAGTGGCCGCAATGGGACACCCGTTAAGGGAATGCGCGTGTTGAACCAAGCTGCCAGGGCATAAAACAAAATCAAGATGGCAATGGCTGCTTCCTCACGCGTGTCGATGCCGGTCTCTATCAGAGGAACATCAAACGCGAGCAACCATTCAGAAAATGAGTTCCCAACCAATTGCCCGCCCAATAAAACACCCAAAATGATGGATGCGATGGTCAAACCCTCAATCCATCCATTGGCTTTGACCAATTGAGAGGCGGGCAGCAGTTCCGTGAGGATACCGTATTTGGCAGGAGAGTAAGCCGCAGCACCCAAACCCACCAGGGCATAAGCGACCAAAGGATGCAGCCCAAAAAGCATCAACAAGCAGCCGAGCACCTTGATGGCGTTGCTGTTGAACATCACCTCGCCCTTGGGCTTGGCATCGGCATAGGCGCCAACAAAGGGCGCTAAAACCACATAGAAAAAAGCAAACATGGGCACCAAAGCCGCACGCTCCCATTCGGGGTAGCCTTTTGTGATGAGCAACTCGACTGCGCAAACAAACAATGCGTTGTCCGCCAAAGAGCTAAAAAACTGCGCCACCATGATGGTGTAGAAACCTTGCTTCATTTTTAAAAGCCCAAAACCGTTGGTTTCATCATGGTTTCTAACGAAATATCAAAAGGCAGCTCAATCAACGAATTTCTTTCTTAGAATGCAATCATCACAAGTTTTGCAGTTATAACACGAGAGTCCGACTTTTTGCAGCATGACCAGACCAATTAAAGCCTTTGTTGACACAAAAGCCCTCAAAGCCAATCTTTCTTGTGTCCGTCAAAAATCAGCTCAAAGTCAAATCCTCTCTGTGGTCAAAGCCAATGCTTACGGTCACGGCATTGATCGCGTCTTTGAAGGCCTAAAAGGCTCTGATGGTTTTGGGATTCTGCAAGTCGGTGAGGCTGAGGTGTTGCGTGGACTGGGGTTCAGAGGCCCGATCGTTTTGCTCGAAGGGGTCTTTGACCCTCGAGAACTTGAAGACTGCTCAAGGCTACAACTTTGGCACGCGGTTCATTGCATGGAACAAGTCGATTGGCTCAGTCGCCACAAAACACACAAAGCCCACCGAGTATTTTTGAAAATGAACACCGGCATGAATCGTTTGGGTTTTAGGCCGGAGCAATTCAAATCGGTTTGGAGTCGGCTCAATGCTTTGCCACAAATTGAAGAAATATCGCTCATGACGCATTTCAGCGACGCAGACCTTCCCGGCGGCGCCTTGTCCCAGCAGTCTAGGTTTGATCAGTTCACCCAAGATTTGATCGGTGAGCGATCTTTGTCCAACAGCGCTGCTTTGTTTTTAAATCCCTTGAACCATGCCCTGCACCAAGACTGGGTAAGAGCGGGACTTGCTTTGTACGGCGGCTCGGTCAACTATCCCCAGCAAACCTCTGCAGACTGGTCCTTGCAAGCCGTGATGTCTTTGCGCAGTAAAGTCATCGCCACTCAAGACCTCAAAGCAGGAGACACCGTGGGCTATGGGTCAACCTTCACCGCAAAGGAAGCCATGAAGATAGGGATCGTGGCTTGTGGCTACGCCGACGGGTACCCTAGATCGGCCGAGTCGGGCACCCCCATTTTGGTCAATGGACAAAGGACCCGGACCTTAGGCCGCGTGAGCATGGACATGCTCAGTGTCGATTTGAGCCCTTTGCATCTGCAAGGGCACATTGAATTTGTGGGCTCGGAGGTGACGCTATGGGGCACCGCTTCAACGGGTCAGACCCTAGACATCGATGAGGTTGCACATCACGCCAAGACCTTGTCCTATGAGCTCATGTGCGGCCTTGCCAACCGAGTGCCCTTTGAAGTGATCGAAGATGACGCTTGAGACAAAACACGCCATGTGTTTCCTCACCTGTGGCGCATTCAGTTAGGTTTTGGTTTTAAAGCGCTCGGCCAAGGCTTGTGTTTGTTGAGCCAACATCACCGCCTCCACACCCACGGCCATGAAAACGCCCCCCAAATCCAAATAGTGACGTGAGAGCTTTTCATCCAAGGTCAAAAAACCAGGCGCTTTGCCTGCCTTTAATATTTTTTCAAAGGCCCCTTCAATCGCAGCTCGCACCACCGGGTGATCTTGTTGTCCAACATAGCCCAATGAGGCGGACAAATCGGAGGGGCCAATGAACACCCCATCGACCCCTTCTACAGCGGCGATCTCCTCGATGTTGTCCAAGGACGCTTGGGTCTCCACTTGGACGAGCAAACAAATCTCTTGGTTGGCTTGGTGGCCATAGTCTTTGATGCGTCCCCAGCGTGAGGCCCGTGCACCACCCATGCCACGGATGCCTTCAGGCGGGTACCTGGTGGCCTTGACCAGGTCTCGCGCTTGTTGCGCATTGTCCACCATGGGCACCAAAATCGATTGCACGCCGATATCCAAATACTGCTTGATCAGCGTCACACCGATGTGCCCGTGCCCCACAGGAACTCTTGCCACCGCATGGGTATGGGGGTGCCCGGCAATGACTTGCAACTGGGCCAAAATGGAGTTGATGTCGTTGGGTGAATGTTCCCCATCGATGAGCAACCAATCAAAGCCCGCGCCCGCACAGATGTCTGTCGTGTAGGGGTTGGCCAGGCCTAGCCACAACCCAATTTGCGGGGTTTTGTCTTTTAATGCTTGTTTAAACGTGTTTTTAAGGTTGTTCATAAGGTTACAAAATGGATCCGAGCCAAAGCGTTGGAGAAACAAATCAGGTGACGCTCACGGTTTCACCGCTTATCATAGAGCATTCCCATTGCTTTTTTCGTGGGCGTTTTCAGCTGAAGATGGCGCCAGACGATCAGCCAAGGATCAAGCCTGTTTTTTTCATCCATTTTCTTTAAAATGGGCATTGAATGGGCTCATTTCGTGTTCATTGTTCAACACCTTTGCGCTTTAACTGACTCAAAAAATGGCCAACTTGATGGATTCTGACTCCTTGAAAGCACAAGCGATGGTGTTGGCTGCGGGACGAGGCGAGCGCATGCGCCCTTTGACAGACCACACCCCCAAGCCGCTTTTAAAAGTCAAAGACACCTGTCTCATTGAGTGGACTTTGCAAGGCCTTCAAAAGCACGGCTACACCAAAGTGTTGATCAACACCGCATGGCTTGGGCAGAGCATCCGGCGCCAATTGGGCGCTACTTACTCGACGTCCACGTCGCATGTGCACGCGCCCATGCAATTGGTTTATTCATCAGAAGAGTTGGACTTTGGCGCCGCTCTCGAAACAGCGGGCGGCATCGTGCGAGCACTGCCCCTTTTGAGCGACCCCTTTTGGGTGGTTGCGGCAGATGTCTATTGTCCAAGCTTTGATTTTGACCCGGTCCATTTGACTGCCCTTCAAGACTCGCCTTTTTTAGGGCAGATTTGGCTGGTCAAGAACCCCCCTCACCACCCACAAGGAGACTTTTGCAAAGATGCCAACGGTCTGGCGGCGCTTCCTAGATCCCTTGAGGCGCTTGAGGCGTTTGAGCCAACTGAGACGCTCACCTTCAGCACCATCGGGATTTATAAACACTCTTTTTTCCAAACCTTTGCAAGCGAGCTTGCTGTAGGTAATCCCTTGGGCATCAAGGCGCCCCTAGGCCCTGTCTTAAAACGGGGCATCCAAGCCCAATCCCTCTTGGCCTCTTACTTTCGCGAAGCATGGACGGATGTGGGTACGCCTGAGCGTTTGGCCATGCTGAATTCTTAAACCTACCCTCCTTATTTCATGACTTCTTTTCAAAATCGCCGACAACATTTGGCGTCCCTTTTGGGACAAGGTGATGTGGCCGTGGTTCCAACTGCACCGGAACAAAGCCGAAACCGGGATTCAAATTATCCCTACCGCTTTGACAGTTATTTTTACTATTTGACGGGCTTTGAAGAACCCAATGCGCTGCTGCTGCTCAACCATCTGGGAGAAAGCATCCTCTTTTGTCAACCCAAAGATTTAGAGAAAGAGATTTGGGAGGGTTACCGCTTGGGGCCAGAGCAAGCCCCCCAGAAGCTGGGTGTCACCAAGTCCTTTTCTGTTGAAGACTTGGATAAAATCGCACCCGCTTTTTTAAGCAACCACACCTCGATTTGGTATCCCTTTGGCGTGAACCCTGTGATGAAACAGCATCTTGAGCGTTGGATCGATGAGCTGTCTAAAAAGGTGAGGACTGGTGTGCGTGCGCCGTACAGCATCAAGAATGCCTGTCATCTTCTTGATGAGATGCGATTGATCAAAGATGCCCAAGAAGTTCAAACCATGCAA
>JBAXNB010000121.1:0-7412 GCA_037134015.1 Betaproteobacteria bacterium
CGCCCACCTTGATCTTTGACGAGGTCGATTCCGGTGTTGGTGGCGCGGTGGCAAACACGGTGGGCAAACTGCTGAGGCAACTGGGGCAAGACCGCCAAGTCTTGGCTGTGACCCACTTGCCGCAGGTGGCCTCCTGCGCAGACCACCATTGGGTGGTGAGCAAAGTCAGAAATGAAACGGACACCTCAAGTCAGGTCAAACACATCTTGAGCTTGGACAGAGAAAAAGAAATTGCTAGGATGCTTGGTGGAGACACCACCACCGGCACCTCTTTGGCGCATGCCAAAGAAATGTTGGACATGCAGCATGTGACCCCAGCAAAAAATCTAAAAGCGCCTCAATCACTGCCCGTAAAAACCAAGAAGCTCAAAACCGTCTGAATGGCTTTGCAGCTCCCACAAAGAAAACTTCAACCCTCTCCAACATGAGCCAAGGCACCAACACCCACCCATTGATAGACAGCGCTCGTCCTTTGGAGCTGGTTTTGATCACAGGCATGTCAGGCTCTGGCAAATCAGTTGCACTCAAAGCGCTTGAAGACGCGGGTTACTATTGCGTGGACAATTTGCCCCCAGAGTTGCTCTTTGACTTTGTGAAGTTGGAGCAGTCCCGAGGCGCGCAGAAAGTTGCCTTGGCCATGGATTCGCGAAGCGCCACCTCCTTGCCACAAGTGCCCGATCAAATAGTGACCCTCAAGAGCTCAGGCATTGACATTCGAACTTTGTTTTTAGACACCAAGACGCAAACCCTCATTCAACGTTTTTCTGAATCCAGAAGACGCCACCCCTTGTCCAAAACCTTTGACCCTCAAGGTGATATTGAAAGAGATTTGAACGAATCCATCGAAAAAGAAAGAGAGCTGCTGTCTCAATTCAGAGACCAAGCACACATCATTGACACCAGTCTTTTGAAGTCGTCTCAGCTTAAAAGCTACATCAAGTCTCTGGTCTTCGCACCTCAAGCCCAATTGACCCTGATCTTCGAGTCCTTCGCCTTCAAGCGTGGTATTCCGGTTCATGCCGATTATGTGTTTGATGTGCGCATGTTGCCCAACCCCTACTATGAAACGCATCTCAGAGCTTTGAATGGACGAGATGCTGAGGTGTCAGATTGGCTCAAGTCCCATGACATCGTTGGCAAAATGCAAGCTGAATTGCACCAATTTTTATCCAATTGGTTGCCCGCCTTGAACCAAGACCATCGAAGCTATGTGTCCATCGCCATAGGTTGTACCGGCGGGCAACACCGCTCGGTCTTTTTGGTGGAGCAACTGGCTCCTCTTTTTGACAAGGATTGGGTGACCCTTAAAAGGCACCGTGAACTTGATCAACTCCTTTGACTGAGCGCCTTGGACTCAAAGGGGCTGAAAGTCCTGGTCGATTTGATGGAGAAAATCCCCCACCGGTTTGGGCCTTCCCACTTGAGCCCAATCGTTCATGCTCATCCATTGAAACCCTTTTATCCCAGCCCAAGGATCAAAGTCAGGTTTTGCGCCTGACGCAGGACGCTTGATGGCATGGGACTCCAACCTTTCACCGTACAAACTGGCAAATCCGTGGATGGACAAAGACTGATGGGTGAGTTCATGTCTGAGGACATTCAAGACCCTGATCTTGACACCCCGAGGGACAGCCGCACGTAAAGCTTCCTCACTGTCGTACTCAGGAAATGAGTACATTCCAGCCCAAATTCCGGTTTGCGCCCTTTTGCCACCAAGCACTTGGCCCAGCGCATTGCTAGCAATCAGCCAAAAAATCGATTTTTGCGTGCGTTTGATTTTTTTGCTTTTTAGGGGCAGGACATGAACTTGATCCCTTGCATAAGCATGACAAGTCTTTTGTACAGGACAGCTCTCACAACGTACTTTTTTGGGGCAGCAAACCGTGGCGCCCAAATCCATGATCCCTTGTGTATAGGTCGGCATGTCTTGGGGCCTGTTTGGCAAAAGTTGCTGAGCCAATTGAAGCAACTTCTTTTGATGCTGACCGAGAGACAGGTCACCCTCATAGCCCAAATAACGCGCAAGCACGCGAGACACATTGCCATCCATGATGGCGGCTTTTTGTTCAAAGCAAATCGACGCAATGGCAGCCGCGGTCGATGGCCCAATGCCTGGCAAGCTCTTCAAACGCTCCACGTCTTTGGGGAACTCTCCACTGAAGTGCTCAACAATCGCTTTGGCGCAAGCGTGAAGGCGTCTGCCTCGGCTGTAATAACCCAGCCCACTCCACAAAGCCATGACCTCATCTTCATGCGCTTGTGCCAGGTCTTGCACACTCGGGAAACGCGCCATGAACTTGGCAAAATAGGACCTCACAGTACTGACTTGGGTTTGTTGGAGCATGACTTCAGACAACCACACAGGGTAAGGGTGCAAATGGATTTGCCAAGGCAGGTCGTGGCGACCATGCTCGCGCTGCCATTTGACCAAGGCTTTGGCAAAGCCCCTTTGCTCTGGCGCAATGGGTTCAGCTGTGGCCTCTTCAATCGGTTTTATCTCTTTTGACATGTTGGGCAATAAAAGGTGGAGCGCTGAGCTTGACGAATCACTTTGATGGGCGTTTGGCATGTCTTGCACGCTTGCCCTTGTCGATCATAGACATGGGTTTGCAACTGAAAATACCCACTTTGTCCATCCGCATTGGAGAAATCTCTCAAACTCGAACCACCCAATTTCACTGCACGGGTGAGCACCTCAATGATGGCCAAGCGCAAGCGCTCTGCTCGTGGCTTAGAGATCCGATGGGCGGGCAAGGTCGGGCGGATGGCGGCCATGAACAAGGCCTCAGAGGCATAAATATTACCAACCCCCACCACCACCTTGCCAGCCATCAGCAAAGGCTTGATGGCCGAGACGTGCGATTTGAGGGCTTTAAAGAAGTATTCACTCTCAAAGCCCAACTCCAAGGGCTCCACCCCAAGATGACCCAAGAGCTTTTGTGCAACAGGATCGTCCTGTGAGCGAGCGTAGACCACGGCCCCAAAGCGCCTGGGATCGTGCAGTCTAAGAGAGCCTTTGTCGGTTTGAAGTTCAAAATGATCATGCGCCCCCATGGGCCCAAGCTCTGAGGCAAATCTCAAGGAGCCCGACATGCCCAAATGCACAAGCAGCAAGCCACGCTCCAAATCCAGTAACAGGTACTTGGAGCGGCGCCTGATCGTTTTGACCCTTTGCCCCATCAACATCTGTGGATCACACGATAGCGGCCAGCGCAGGGGCTTACCCAGCACAACGTCTGTGATCTTGGCGTTGGTCATTGGGTCGACAATGCTCAGCCGAGTCACCTCAACTTCTGGTAATTCAGGCATGTTTAAAATGGATTGAAAAGTTGAAGTATTATGAATCACAGCCCGTCACTTGTGTTGATTGGTGCCTCCATGGTCCGAGCAGTTTTTTTAAAACTTCCTGTTTTTTCAATTAATATGTCCCTTGCACAACCAAGTCATTTGCCCCAAAACCATGTCTTTTGTAAATTTGGTTAAAAATAGCCCCAAGCGCAAACCGCTTTGAACAACAACATGACCCACAACGACATCTGCATCAAAAGCGCTAGAGCACCTTGGCGTGCCCACAAAAAATCATGGTTAACTTGGTGCTTGAGCGCCCTGTGCTTTGTCGCTCCTTTGTCCTTGGCGCAAACCAAAGCCAGCCCCAACAAAGCACCCTCCATCAGCGGCGAAAAGGGCCTGGGCAATTCTGCATTGAGCGCGCAGTGGATGTTTGAAATCCTCCTGGGAGAGATGAACGTCCTTCAAGGACAGGCCCCCATCGGGTACGCATTGCTCTTGGATGTGGCCAAGAAGTCTGGAGACGAGAAAGCCTTTGAGCGCGCCGTTGAGATTGCCTTGAAGTCCCGCTCTGGTGAAGCCGCACTTGAAGCCGCCATGGCTTGGCGAGAGACCCTACCCAACTCACAAGGTGCCCACCAATATGTGGTGCAACTGTTGATTGCTCTTAACCAATTGCCTCAGACAGAACAAGCCTTGGGAAGGTTGCTGTTGGTCACACCCAAAGAAGAGAAGCCTGACCTGATCCGCTCCATTCCCAGGCAGTTTGCCAGGGTGGGCAACAAAGTGCTGGCCGCACAAATGGTCGAGCGAGCCCTGGAGGGCTCCAAAGCCTCCAAGCCTTTGTCCGCTTTGACATGGTCCACCATCGGACACATGCGCCTGATGGCCAGTGATCCAGAGGGTGCGATGGGTGCCGTTCAAAAAGGGCATCAATTGGACCCCAAATCTCCTGACCCCCTTTGGCTGGCCTTGGGTCTCATGGAGTTCAGGCACACCGACGCCGAGAACTTCCTTCAACGGTTTTTTTCTCAAAAGTCTCCCCCCGTTGAGCTCGATTTTCATTTCGCCTACGCCAAGGTCTTGCTCCAAAATCAACACTTCAAACAAGGCATAGGGCAACTGCAACTGTTGCTGCAAAAAAACAGCTCCTTCTCATTGGGATGGCTGTACCTGGCTACCGCGCAATTGGAGGACAACTCCCCCACAGAGGCAGAAGGTAATTTTAAAAAATTTCTGGATGTGCAAGCTACCAAACCCCTTGCCATGGATGAGCGAGAGGCCTCACAGGCCTACTTTGGACTGGCTCAAATTGCCAACCAAAGGAGCGACCTCGCACAAGCAGAACATTGGCTTGGACAGATCACGCAAGGACCCTCCAAGGTCAATGCTTTTGTCCAGCGCGCCTTGATCCTGAACAAAAGGGGCGAGACCAAAAACGCCATCGATTTGATCAGCACCTTGCCAGCGGACACCGCGCCTGAGCGGCGCAGCAAGTGGATGGCCTTGGTCCAAATTTATCGGGACCAAAAGGACTATGTCAAAACACTGGATATTTTGAAGGACGCCTTCAAAGAAAATCCAAAAGACGACGATGTGGCCTATGAGTTGGCCATGGCTTATGAAAAGCTCGATTTGTTGCAAGAAATGGAAATGGCCCTGAAGTTGGTCATCAAAAGAAACCCCACTTACCATGCCGCTTTGAATGCTTTGGGCTATTCTTTGGCCGACCGCAACATGCGCCTTGATCAAGCACGAGAATACATCGTCAAGGCCCTGGAGTTGGTGCCTGAAGACCCCTTCATCTTGGACAGCCTGGGTTGGGTCGAGTTCAGACTGGGTAAACTCCAAGAGGCTTTGGCCATTCTACAAAAGGCGCACAGCCTCAAGCCCGATGCGGATATCGCAGCGCATCTTGGTGAAGTGTTGTTCGTTCTAGGACAAAAAGACGATGCCCTTCAACTCTGGCAATCGGCTTTGGCCAAGTCCCCTGACAATGAGGTCTTGAAAGAAACGCTTAAACGCCTGGGCATCAAGATTTGAAGACCCTTGATTGTCTGAGGGAGGCGCTGATTCACGCAGCTTGTGCGACACGTAAAGGCCCCACATCTGGCCTGGGACTCAGCTTTGGACTCAGCTTTGGCTTCATCCTGTGCACATGCATGCTCATTGCTTGTCAAACACCCATGCCCAGGCATCCTCTTGGGTCAGATGTTTTGATCCCCAGTCACCTGCGCTCCTCAAGCCAGCCCCAAGGCGCCCACCTTGAAGGACGCTTGCTGATCGAAATTGGATCGTCCCCCGCTCAAAGAATCAGCTCTTCATTTGAACTTGATACGGATGGCGCCAGCGGCGAGCTGCGATTGCTCGGACCCTTGGGCACCACCTCTGCCTTGATCACCTGGAACCCAGCCCAAGCTCAACTGCAAAGCAGTGAGCTGAACCCGCCCTTGAGGCATTACCCAAGCTTGTCCATGCTGATGAAGCAATGGTTGGGCACAGAGTTGCCCCTTCAAGCGATTTTGCTCTGGCTTCAAGGTCAAGATGAACGCATCCCTGGATGGCAACTGCTGGATTCAGGCAACAACACCAAAGTGGCTGTGAGAGCATCTGCTCAAGGGCCGGAGCCGTCTGTGAGCATCAAACTGATTTTGAACGAGGCCTTGCCATGAGCGCCAAGGCCTTCTTTCCAAAACCTGTCGAGCCCCTGCTAGCCCTGCACCAGGTCTTGGCGCCGGCCAAGCTGAATTTGTTTTTACACATCACCGCGCAACGAGCAGATGGCTACCACGAACTTCAGTCGCTTTTTACCCTGATCGACTGGTTTGACGTCTTGGACTTCGAGCTGTCTTTGACGCCAGAGATCAAACGCTTGGACCGCAATTGCGTTTTGCCTGCAGAAGACTTGATTGTCAAGGCCGCTCGTTTGCTACAGCAAGCCTCCCAAACTTCGTTTGGGGCGACCATTGCCATTGAAAAAAACATTCCCGCCCAAGCCGGCATGGGCGGGGGTTCCTCGGACGCGGCCTCCACCTTGCTAGCGCTCAACCAATTGTGGGGCTTGAAGTGGCCCGTCAAACAACTTCTTCCCTTGGGCCTTCAATTGGGTGCCGATGTGCCATTTTTCTTGTTGGGGAGAAATGCTTTTGCACAAGGCATTGGAGAGCTACTGACCCCCATGGTGCTGCCCAAGGCTCAATTTTTGGTCGTCAAACCTCTGGCTGGCTTGGACACAGGTCTGATTTTTAGCGACCCTCACCTTCAAAGAGACACTAAAACTGCTACAATATCAGACTTTGCTGAAGCAGTGCATGACTTTGGGCGCAATGATTTGCAGCCCGTGGCTCAAAAACTATGTCCTGAGATGAACCGCGCCATGGATTGGATAAAATCCTTGGGATTGACTCCCAAAATGACCGGTTCTGGGAGCGCAGTTTTTGCGAAATTATGTCAGCCCTTGGAGTTGCCTCAAGCACCTGAGGATTGGCAAATCAAGGTTTGCAGCAGTTTGGAAATCCATCCGTTGAACGCATGGATTTCCTTGGACGATTAAAGACGCCAAGATGTTTGTCATGGCGTTAAGTAGGGGAGTCGCCAAGTTGGTCAAGGCACCGGATTTTGATTCCGGCATGCGAGGGTTCGAGTCCTTCCTCCCCTGCCATTTTTTTGAGTGGTATCGCCTTTGTGGGTTTGGGTCTTCAGTCCTTGAGGTCCCCAACCCTTGAAGTTTTGTTGATGCAGTCTGCAGATCGATTTTTTATTTCCCATCGTCTTTATGTCGAATCACACCAACCCCGATTTCATGGTCTTTACTGGCAATGCAAACCCTGCCTTGGCCCAAGAAATTGCAACCCATCTAGGAACGGGACTTGGTAGCGCAACGGTGGGTCGGTTCTCAGACGGCGAGGTCACGGTCGAGTTGCATCAAAATGTGCGGGCCAGGGATGTCTTTGTGGTTCAATCCACTTGCGCGCCCACCAATGAAAATTTGATGGAACTCCTGATCATGGTGGACGCCTTGAAGAGAGCGTCGGCCGAAAGAATCAGCGCTGTCATCCCCTACTTTGGCTATGCCAGACAAGATCGCCGCCCCCGCTCATCAAGGGTTCCGATCTCAGCAAAGA
>JBAXNB010000122.1:0-7377 GCA_037134015.1 Betaproteobacteria bacterium
TCGCGCCAACGCGGATGAGGGATTTGTAAATTTTTGCTCTCAACCCTCGCCCGACCAAAGAACAACACATCCAAGTCCAATGTTCGGGGTTGGTGGTGATAGGCCCTGACACGACCCGCACTCAACTCGATACCTTGCAAAAGTTCCAACAACTCTGGCGCACTGAGCTCGGTCTTGACCTTGGCCACCGCATTCAGGTAGTCCGGCCCCTCGGCCTCAAAGGCCTTGGATCGGTAAACACCTGAAACTCGTAAAACCGAGCAATGCGAGTGAGCGTTCACTTGCCTGAGCGCATTTTGAAAGGCAAGGATGGGCTCTCCCAAATTGGCCCCCAACGCAATATAGGTGTCGATCATGACTTGGGTTGTCCAGCAAAAATAACAGCGATCCTAAAGGGATTGGGGAGGCGAACCGCTATCTGGACCCCCTTCTGTTTTAGGCTTTCTTCTGCGCCTGCGTTTTGCAGGTGCCGTGGATGAAGGCTGTGTGTGCTCGCCTAAACCAGCCTCTTCAAGGGGCACAGATGGGTTGTGCTTGATGGGGTCCAGCACACGCTTGACCACCGGCTTGGTCCGTGCAACTTGTGACTGAGCCTTTTGTTGTTGCAGCCTGAAGGCCTCCAACATGTTTACCCGCTCTTGGGGCTCAGACAGACTGAACTCGTCCCACCACTCGCCAAGCTCGTCTTCTAGTTCGCCCGACTGGACCCTTAAACGCATAAAGTCGTAGGCAGCCCTGAACCGAGGCTGCTCAATCAAGGTCAAGGGTGAAGAGCCCATGCGCTTTTCAAAGCGCGGCTGCAAGGACCAAATCTCCCTCATGTCCGCGCCAAGCTTGCCTCGACCAGAAACGTCACCAATGTTCGTGTTGAAGACCTCATCAATGGCGTCTTGAAGCGCAGGGTACAAGGCTTGGCGTTGTTGAACGCGTTCGTTCCAAGACTGCCTGACATCGGACCACAAGACGCTGGCCAACAAGAAGCTGGGGGCCACACTCTTTTGTTCACGAACCCGGCGATCGGTGTCATCCAAGGCTTGACGCACAAAGGGCTCGTTGGATTTGCTCACGACCATGTCCATCAAGGGATAAACGCCGCTGGCCAGTCCATGCAACTTCAATTGCTCGATGCTGGCCATGGCGTGCCCGGTTTGCAACAACTTGAGCATTTCATCGAACATTCGGCTCTGAGGCACATCGGCCAAAAGCCCCACCATTTTCTTCAAAGGTGCTGCGGTTTTGCTTTCAAGCTTAAAGCCCAGAGGGGACAACTTGGCGGCAAAGCGGATCGCTCGAATGATCCGCACTGGATCCTCTCGGTATCGGGTGGCAGGATCCCCGATCATGCGAATCACCTTCTTTTTTGCATCCTGAATGCCTTTGTGATAATCCACCACCTCCCCTGAGCTTGGGTCGTAGTACATGGCATTGACCGTGAAGTCGCGCCTTGCCGCGTCCTCCTCTTGAGGACCCCAGACATTGTCTCGAAGGACCCGCCCGCTCGCATCTACCGCGTGACTCACATGGGCGAGCGCGTGCTTGGATGTTTTTTCGTTACCTGAGACTTTTTTAGCTTTAGAAGACTCCAAATGCGCTCTGAAGGTAGAGACTTCAATCACATCGTGCTCACGTCCACGTCCAAAAACCACGTGAACGATCCTGAACCGCTTGCCAATGATGAAGGCGCGTCTAAAGCAAGCCTTCACTTGCTCGGGGGTGGCGTTGGTGGCGACATCAAAGTCTTTGGGTGCCAAGCCCAGCAGCAAGTCTCTGACAGCGCCGCCCACCACGTAAGCCTCATAACCTTTGTCCTGTAAGGTAGAGACCACCTGCAAGGCACGTTCATCGAGTTCCTGAGGGTTGATGCCATGGACACTGGGAGCAATGCGTTTTTCGCTCCCAAAATCCGGCCCTTCTTTCGAAGGGTTCTTGCCCATCAGGCGGTTCATAAAGTCTTTAATCATGCTTGTCCAAATAAATCCAAAATAGGCCATGCTTTATCGATTGCCAGTGCTTTCAAGCGTTCATCTGGATTTGTTGCCACGGGGCGTTTGACCGACTTCAAAAGGGGCGCATCGTTGATGGAGTCAGAGTAAAAGGTGGTGTCCAAGTCGCTCAAATTCAGCCCCTTGGCTTGCAACCATTGTTCCACACGCTTTAACTTGCCCTCGCCCAAAGAAGGAATACCTTTGATTTCACCCGTGATCCATCCCTTGGCATCGGTTTGAAGCTCCACGGCGATCAAGTCCTCGATGCCAAAGCAGTCGGCAATCGGACGCGTCACCCACTCGTTGGTGGCCGTGACGATCACCAAATGGTCCCCACGTTCACGGTGCTCATGGACCAGCGCCAAGGCTTCAGGGCGAATATGGGGCTCAATCACCTCTTGGATGTAGCGCGCCCTCAGGGCCAGCGCTTTCTCAGGCCCCATCAACCTCGCCGCTTGGGTGGTGAAGCGAACATAAGCAGCAATGTCCAACTCGCCACGGCAATAGTCTTGGTAAAAAGCTTCATTGCTTGCTAAAAAATCCCCGGCATCCGTTACACCCATCTCGGTGGTGAAGCGCCCCCATGATTGATCGGAGTCAATAGGAATCAAGGTATGGTCTAAGTCAAAGAGAGCGAAAGATTTGGATTTCACAGAGCGATAAAAAAAGGATTGAAAAAAAGCCGTTGGACCACGGAAACGATCAAATGTCTTTCAACATGTCCTTGATCAAGGGGATGGTGATGGGCCTTTGGGTTTCAAGTGCATAGTGATCGAGTTGTTCTAGCCATCCCACCAAATTGGAGAGGTCGCGACTAAAGCGCGTCAACATGAAGTCTAGCACCTCAGAGCGCAACTCCAGACCCCTTAAACTGGCCTGCTGCGTCAAGACTTCACGGCGCTCAGCCTCGTTCATCACCTTCAGCCCGTAGACCAGGCCACCGCCTATTCGCGTCCTCAGATCCTCTCTCAAGGCCAAATCCGCTGCAGGACGATCGCCTGAGATCAACATGGCGCGGTGCAAGCCGTCTCTGGGCAGCAAGGCATTGACAAACCAGTTGAAGATCACCGCCTCATGCTGGGTACTTAACAAATGCACGTCGTCAACCACCATCAGTTGCCATTTGGGGTCAAAGTCAAGCGCCTGCAACTGGGTGGCTTCTTGTGCATTGAAATACATGGCATGCTGACCCATTTGCTCAACCTGCCCCATCACCGCTTGGAGCAAATGCGTCTTGCCACTGCCCCTCTCGCCCCAAAGATAAAAGGGCATGGGCTGCAAATGGGGTTGAACCGTAGAGAGCCATTGTCTCAACACCTTGACAATGTCCTCGTTGGGTCCTGGATAAAAATTCTTAAAACTGGGCCTAGGCGCCAGCCCCAGGTCCAAGGTACCTTGCTTCATCACTGGCTCTCACCATGGTACAGATGGCTGGCTTGGTACGCGCGCTTGAACCAGGCCAAGGCCACACTCAAAACGCAAGCCATGGGCAAGGCCAACAACACCCCCACAAACCCAAAGACTTGACCCGCTGTGAGCAAAGCCAAGATCACCACCACCGGATGCAAGCCAATTCTCTCGCCCACCAATTTAGGGGTCAAATAAAAGCCCTCGATCAACTGCCCAGCACCAAACACAATCGCCACGATGCTCAAGGCATGACCAGGATCGAACTCAAGCAACGTGGACATGAGCGCCAACAAGACCCCCAACCCAATGCCTATGTAGGGAATAAAAATGGCCAAACCCGTAAAAATGCCTATCGGCAAAGCCAAGCTCAAACCAGCGATTTTCAAGGCACAGGCATAAAAAATCGCCATGCAAATCATCACGCTCAGTTGCCCTCTGATGTATTGACCCAAGAGGTGGTCCACCTCCCCCAAAAACAAGGCCACATGCTTGGCTTGTTTGAGAGGAATCCATTGCTTGACTTGGTCAAGCATCAAGCGCTGGTCCAACAAAAAATAAAACATCAACAAAGGGATCAAAATGGCGTTACCCACCAAGGTCAAAATCACACTTCCGCCGATTTTCAAAGACGACAAAGCCTGGGACAAGACCTCATCCCAAGACGCATCAAAATACTTGAGCACCATCTCCTTGAGAGATTGAGTGTCCAGCCTTGCATCAACGCCCAATGAATCCAGCATGGGCAGCAACTTTTCTTGCAGTCTAATGAGCGCCATGGGCAACTGATCGCGCAGCATGGGTACCTCTTTGATAAAGATGGGTGCAAGTAAAAATAAAATGGACAGCACCAGTGCCAAAAAGACCAATTGGACCAACACCACGGACACCATGCGAGCTGACTTGTGTCCAAACAAGAGCTCAAGGCGATCGACCCAAGGACTCAAGAGATAACTCAACCCCAGGGCCATGACAAAGGGCATCAATATCGGCTGCAAATGCTGAATCAACACGAACACAACGAACAACAAGATGACCGTGGCGCCGATGCGTTGCTGCGTTGGTGTGAAATTCATAGCGAAAAGTCTTCCATGGAGGCTCTAGAATACTAGGATTCTATCGATACCGTCCTTCAAATCCCGTGCTCGGTAGAAGTCACCTATAAAAAAGAATCAATTTGACCATGACTTCCCCAATTACATACAAATCTGCAGGCGTAGACATCGAGGCGGGCGATGCCCTGGTAGAACGCATCAAACCCTTTGCCAAGCGGACCATGCGACCTGGTGTGTTGGCTGGCATTGGCGGATTTGGAGCGATGTTTGAAATACCCAGTGGCTTTCACCAACCGGTTTTGGTGAGCGGCACAGACGGCGTGGGCACCAAACTCAGGCTGGCCATTGAGTGGAACATGCACGAAAGCGTGGGCATTGATTTGGTGGCGATGAGTGTGAACGATGTGTTGGTGCAAGGCGCTGAACCACTTTATTTTTTAGATTACTTCGCCTGCGGACATCTGGATCTTGAGACGGCAGCCACCGTCATTGAAGGCATCGCCAAAGGATGCGAGCTCTCGGGTTGTGCCTTGATTGGTGGAGAAACAGCTGAGATGCCAGACATGTACCCCAAGGGCGACTACGACTTGGCTGGCTTTGCGGTCGGTGTGGTTGAAAAATCCAAGATTTTGACTGGAGAAAACATCCAAAGTGGCGATGTGGTCCTGGGCCTGGCCTCCAGTGGCGTGCATTCCAATGGTTTCTCCTTGGTGCGAAAACTCATCAAGCACACCTTGGCGCAGCAAGGCACTTGCCCCACGACCTTGGATGGAAAACCCTTCAAAGAAGCGCTCATGGCACCCACAAGACTCTATGTCCTACCGATCTTAAAGGCCTTAAGGCAACACCCCATCAAAGCCATGGCGCACATCACAGGTGGTGGTCTCATCGAGAACTTACCCAGAGTGTTGCCCGATCAACTTGGGGCACAACTGCAACGCAGCCAATGGCCAAGAACAGAGCTGTTCACTTGGCTTCAAAGCACCGCTGGCATCGATGATGTGGAGATGAACCGCACCTTCAACGATGGCATTGGCATGGCCATTGTTATTGATCAACAACACGCATCTGGCTTGCAAGCCACGCTAGAGGGCTTGGGCGAAGAGGTTTATAACTTGGGTCAAATTGTGCCTCATCAAAGCGGACATCGGGTCACTTTGCTTTGACGTATCCCTGTCTGAAGGCTTGCTTGTCTCTTCAATTCTATGAGGTGGCCAAGCACCAAGGCTCAAGGGGCAAGCCGCAAAATCTCTAGCCTTTTTTGAACTTGACCCTGTCTGTAAGGATCGTTTTGGTTTTTATAAATCTCCAACAAGTTCACCAGCATTCGAGACAAAATATCGCGCTCTTTTGCGCTCTTTAGATAGTGTCGCAAAATGGTGTCTGAGCTTTGCTTCCAATGGGGCACAGGGGCGCTCTGGTCAACATCGTGCTCAGCACTTTCTCCAAGCGCCTTGGGGGTCTCCTGCGCGTGCGCCGGCAAACCCGGCAAACCATTGAGGATCTCCAACAAATCCTCTTTGGACAAAGATTTACCAGTGAACGGGTCGATGATCACTTGACCCTCGTTGGGGAAACTCAATTGCACCTTGATTAAAAAATGCCCAGGGAAATTGACACCACTGGCGTTCAGCCCAATGCCTGTGGCGACTTCCAACCAAATGACAGCCAGACTGATGGGGATGCCTTGCCGGGTTTTGAGGACTTGAGAGATGAAACTGTTTTCAGGATCGTAATAATTGTTGATGTTGCCTCTGAAGCCCAACTCCTCAAAAAACAAATGGTTCAAAATTCTCAACCGATGCAGGGAACTTGAGTCGGCAGGCATGCGCCTTTTGAGCCTGGCCAAAAGGTGATCAACCTCGCCCAGCACATGCTGCGAGTCCAACTCTGGGTACTCATCTTGCGCCAAACTCACCGCTGCCTCCAACAGTGGAAAATGCTCATCGCTTTGGACCAGCGAGCCAAAATAAGAGAGGTGGGATGGAATTTCTAGCTTAAAGTTCATTCGCGAAAGGTTTTCAAGTTTGTGGGGTCAACAAGTTTTTGAAGCGAAATCCAAGGACCGTCAAAACGCCAAAATAAATGCCAGCACTCACCAACAGCACCAGCCCTAAGGTTGCCAGGCGATACCAGGCATGTTCTCCCATTTCAATCCAGTTCCATTGTCCATTGGCCCAAAATAAAAACAAGCCCATGCACAAAGCGGCCACAGCGCCTTGGGACAAAAGTCTGGGCCAGCCTGGCTGGGGCATGTATTTACCTGAGCTCTTTAAAAAGTACCCAAGCAATGCGGCGTTCAACATGGCCCCCATCCCAATGGACAAGGCCAGTCCTGCATGAGCGAAATAAGGCACCCACAACAAATTCATCAGTTGCGTTAACAACAACACGCCTATGGCAATGCGAACAGGGGTGCGGGTGTCTTGGGACGCATAAAATCCTGGCGCAAGCACCTTGATGGCCACCAAGCCCATCAAACCCACCCCATAGCCCATCAGCGCCAATCGGGTTTGCTCAACGTCATGGGGATTGAAAGCACCGTAGTGAAAAAGAACACTGACCAAAGGTGATGAAAACAAGAGAAGCGCCAAAGAGCAAGGCAAGCTCAGCACAAACACCCACCTCAAGCCCCAATCCAAGAGCGCAGAGTACTGAGCCAAGTCCTGATTCGCCTTCGCCTGAGAGAGCTGGGGGGTCATCACCACCCCCAAGGCCACGCCAAGGAGTGCGGTGGGAAACTCCATCAACCGATCTGCGTAACTGAGCCAACTGACGCTACCTGCGGTCATGTGAGAAGCGATCTGCGTGTTGATCAACAAGGACAATTGCGCCACACTCACGCCGAGGAGGGAGGGCCCCATCAAACGTAGAATCTTCTGCGTGCTCTGGGCCCCCCAGGCCTCGCAAAGCCCGCTCCATAAACCACC
>JBAXNB010000123.1:0-7236 GCA_037134015.1 Betaproteobacteria bacterium
TCTGGCTGACCGCATTGGCCTGTCGCCGTCGCCCTGCTTGCGCCGTGTGCGGGCATTGGAAGAGTCCGGCCTGATCGTGGGCTACCGCGCCCTACTGGATTCGCGCAAATTGGGTCTGACCCTGATGGCTTTGGTTCATATCTCCATGGACCTGCACACGCCAGAACGCTTTGCTAACTTTGAAGCTTCGGTCAGTGTGTTGCCCGAGGTGCTGGAATGCCTGCTGATCACAGGCCAAGATGCGGACTACCAACTCAAAGTAGCGGTACGCGACATGGACCACTACCAAACGCTGTTGCTGGACAAACTCACCCGCATCACAGGTGTGACCGGCGTGCATAGCAGTTTTGTATTGCGGCGCGTAGTGGACAAGACTGCTCTTTCACTTGGCTAAGAAAAGACCATCCGCATGTGCCTGATTGCCTGGAACTGGCAGCCCGATAGCGAAACACCGCTGATTTTGTTGGCAAACCGTGATGAGTTTTATGCACGGCCCACGCGTACCTTGCATTGGTGGGAGGATGGACAGGTACTTGCCGGCAAAGACCTGCAAGCTGGGGGCACTGGTTGGGTATGAGCCGAAGCGGTCGCTTTGCGGCCATCACCAATTACCGCCTTCCGGTAAATGAAACAGGAACAAAGCCATCGCGTGGTGCGTTGGTAGCGGATTTCCTCCAAGGAAGAAACGATGCACCAGACTATTTGAAGAAGCTGACAATGCACGCCGACAACTACAACCCTTTTAACCTCATCGTTTTTGACGGATTGCAACTCATGGGAATTGAAAGTCGCAATAAGCGTGCGATTTCCTTTGCACCCGGCATAGGCGCCGTATCCAATGCCGACTTTGACACGCCCTGGCCCAAGTTGTTGCGTCTCAAAGCGGAATTTCAAGCACTGTGCCAAGCAGGGCAAACCGATGTGTCTGATTTGCTACCGCTGTTACATGACAAGTCATTGGCAACTGACTCAATGTTACCGAATACCGGTATTGGTCACGATTTGGAACGCATTCTATCGGCCACGTTTATCGAGTCAGAAAAATACGGTACCCGTGCCTGTAGCATAGTGAAATTGCAGAGAAAAAAGGCTTCGTTTTTCGAGGAATGTCATGGCGAACGTGGCATGCTCTCTTCGGCGCAACAGCTTTTCACTCTATAAAATTTCGGTCTGGGTTTTAACTAGGTTTGTTGCGCATCATCTAGGCCCAAAGACTGTTCGCCGCTCGCGGAAGCCAGCGGCTTTTTTATTGCGTTCTGACGCAGAATTTCAATGAGAAGGATGCAAGTGCGAACATCCCTTATCAGTACAAAATCCTATGAGAATTTATCGATAAATGACGTGATAAATGCACAATAAATGTTGCAATTGTGCTTTATAAGGCTAATAATATTTCGCACAGAGATGTATTGGTGGAAAAATATTCGACCGTCATACACTCTCTTTGCGAATATAAAGGCCATGTAATGAGTACCTTGGATTCAGGCGAAAAGCCGACAATTCTTGTTGTAGATGACACACCGGACAACCTCACTCTTGTCAGCAATCTATTGAAGAAGGACTATCGGGTTCGGGTTGCCATCAATGGCGAAAAGGCTTTGAAGATTGCCTTTTCTGAAACCCCACCAGATCTTATTTTGTTGGACGTCATGATGCCGGTCATGGATGGATACGAGGTCTGTCAGCAGCTTCGCAACAGCCCTCTCACTGCCCATATTCCGATAATTTTTCTCACTGCCAAATCAGAAGTTGAGGATGAGCGCAAGGGACTGAGCCTGGGTGCTTCTGACTACATCACCAAGCCCATTAGCCCCCCCATTCTGGAAGCACGTGTCAAAACTCACTTGACGGCAAAGGCCTATGCAGACTTCCTGACTGATAAGACTGCTTACCTCGAGACCGAGGTGGCGCGCCGCACACGTGAAGTCAGTGCCATTCAGGATGTCACTATTCAAGCTATGGCCTCATTGGCCGAGACACGCGATTCAGATACCGGGAATCACATCCGAAGAACCCAGTTTTATGTCAAGGCACTTACTAGCAAGCTGAAGAGCCATCCGAACTACAGCGTGTACTTAACAGACGGCATGATTGAGATGATTTTTAAATCAGCGCCACTGCACGATATTGGCAAAGTAGGTATTCCTGACCGGATTTTGCTCAAACCCGGTCGATTCGAACCAGCGGAATTCGAAATCATGAAGACCCATACGACTTTGGGACGTGATGCGATTCAAGCTGCCGAAAACTCCCTAGGACTTCAAGTCGCTTTTCTGTCGATAGCCAAGGAAATTGCTTATGGGCACCAAGAAAAATGGGATGGCTCAGGATATCCTGAAGGGCTAAAAGGTGAATCCATTCCTATTTCAGCGAGGCTTATGGCGGTTGCTGATGTGTACGACGCATTGATAAGTCGACGGGTTTACAAGGACAGCATGCCACATGAAAAGGCCATCTCCATCATTGAAGAAGGCAAAGGCTCGCACTTTGACCCCGCCATGGTTGATGCCTTTCTAGCCATTCAAGATGAAATTAAATCAATTGCAGCCCGTTACGCCGATTCAGACGCTGACATGGATGTCAAGCGCAAGCAATTAGAGTTGTTGGCACCAACGATGCATTAACACTCCAACAAGACGAGCCCAAACTTTCTAACGCGCATCTGGTAATTCGATCTTCACTTCCAGCACTTCAAGGTTGTCCTGGCGCTCCAGATTGACTTTGATATCAGCTGGATTGATTTTTATGTACTTGCTTATTACAGCTACCAAGTCTCTTTGCAATTCCGGCAGGTAATCTGGCTCGGCAGCGTTACGACCACTACGCTCGTGCATCAGAATCATCTGCAGGCGTTCTTTGGCAACCGTCGCTGTTTTCTTTTTTTCACCAAGAAAAAATGAGAGAAAAGACATGACTTACTTCCCTCCGAACAGACGCTTGAATAGGCCTTGTTTTGGAGCCTCAACAAATCGCATCGGCTTTTCTTCACCCAGAAAACGGGCAATTACGTCTTTATAAGCCTCGGATACATCGCTTCCCTGCAAATGCACTGCGGGTACCCCTTGATTAGAGGCTTGCAAAACAGATTCGCTTTCAGGTATCACACCAATCAAAGGAATTCGCAAAATATCCTTGATATCGTCGAGCGAAAGCATTTGACCTTGATCGACACGCGCTGGGTTGTAGCGCGTGATTAACAGATGCTCCTTTACCGGTGTACTACCTTCCATGGCGCGTTTGGTCTTGCTAGCCAACATGCCCAGGATTCGATCTGAATCACGGACTGAAGATACTTCCGGATTGGTAACCACCAAGGCTTCGTCAGCGAAGTGCATGGCCATCAGGGCACCAGTTTCAATTCCAGCTGGTGAATCACAGACGATGAATTCAAAACCCATTGAAGCTAAATCATTGAGTACTTTTTCTACACCTTCTTGCTTCAAAGCGTCTTTGTCTCGTGTTTGCGAGGCCGCCAGTACGAACAGGTTTTCGCACTGTTTGTCTTTAATAAGAGCCTGATTCAAATTTGCTTCACCATGAATCACATTGATCAGGTCATACACCACACGGCGTTCACAACCCATGATGAGGTCCAAATTGCGCAGACCCACATCAAAATCAATGACCGCTGTCTTATGGCCACGCAAAGCGAGACCAGTTGCAAAGCTGGCACTGGTGGTAGTTTTTCCTACCCCACCTTTGCCAGACGTTACTACGATAATTTTTGCCATGCTTGCGTGTTCTTTCTTCTAATAAATTTCAGTTTTTAAGTGGCTCTATAAGCAATTTATCTTGCCCGTCTTCACTGGAGAGTCTCACTTGAGCTGGCTTGCCTGCAATATTTGCGGGCAAGGGAGTCTCACTGGTTCTGTATATACCGGCAATGGAAATTAATTCTGGTTCCAGACACATGGAAAAGATGCGCGCCTTTAAGTTACCGCGTGCACCTGCCATTGCTTTCCCGCGCAATGGCGCGTAGACATGAATATTTCCGTCAGCCACCACTTCTGCACCTTGGTTCACCATAGCCAGCACCACTAGATCAGCACCACGCGCATAGATCTTTTGTCCTGAACGTATCGGTTTATCAATCACCATGGTTGCAGGTCCTGGAACTTCGCGTACTAACTCAGGCACTGACTCGGATACCTGCTGCATGGATTTTTTTACTTTGCTAATTTCCAATGGGACCTGTATCAGACCAACTTGCAGTAATGCATCTGTCCAGTCAACTGGTTCTCCACGAAATGCCAAAGGAAGGAGATTGCAGGAACGCATTCCCTTTAACAAAGGCTCGATATCTGACCACTCTGCATCACGCTTGAGTGAGGAAAAATCAAGGACAACTGGATCCTGGTCAAAAAATCCAGCCCTTTCCCCCGAATCACCATAGAGCTTGCATAAGTCATTCGCCACTTCAGCCAAATGATTGGATTTCAGCATCAAGGCTACCAGAGGCAACTGGGCACTTTTGATTTCAAAACTTACATTGCTTTGAGTTGGTGATTGACCTGTAGGCTGAACGGGCATGGGAGAAAAATTTGGCTTGATGCCGAAACAGAACAGGCCAAATCTTACTTGATCAGGCTAGGTAAATGAGCTTTCTGGAGAGACAAGATTTTTGTTTTTTTGAGAGTACTTGTGCTGTCTTCTTATCTTCTTTTTAAGAAAAAGAATAGTAGTAGTAGATAGAGCAAAGTCACTTTTTGTGTACAAGGTTGTTTTCTTAAATGAAATCAAGGACTTAGTGATCTCTAAAGGATGTTGGCGGGCGTGTTTTTCCATGTACCTGAAAAATGAACAACTTTTCATTTTTTTGATAGCTTGTGGATAACTTGCATGTTGTTATAGATCTATCCACAGCTTTACTCATTGACAGCATTGGAATGTCGATCATCAAATCCAGCAGTACTTCTTTGTGCGCAAAAGTGGCGCAAAATGAGGGAAAAGTGGATACTTCTCGGTTGCGTAGGCATTGAAAATGCCCTCGTTTTGGTTACATTGTTTGCTATTAAAAATGTAGCAATTTTGGAAGTCTATGAGCGAAAAGAGATCTTTTGAAACGGCCCGTGAAACGCTTAAGCAGCTGACATTACGCAAGCTTCCCCCCACTCCGGTGAACTACAAGGCTATCTACAACGAGATTGCTGGTATTCCATCTGTAGAGCACTTTCCAGCGCAAGAGTTGCGTGGCATTGCTGCTGCACTACAGGCAAAGACACCCGGCCAGCAACGCCAGAAAGGCTTGCTGGAGTCGTCAATAGACCGAATGAATTGGGATGGTGTGCGTGCGGCTTTTGTGGCTTACGCCAGTTTCTTACCAATTGGAACGGAGTCCGGAAATCCCAGTGTGCATGCAGCGTTGACCCCAGAGACTGTGCCAGCATTGACACCAGAATTTTTGGCGCAAATGGGTCGTCTTATCGAATACGCCCAACCGGCACTTGGCTCGGATGATCAGCGGTTTATTGAACAAAGCCGGGAACTGATCAAGGCCTTGAAGCAACCGGCAATTGATGTAGTTGTAGTTAAACAGATGCTAGTTAATTACAGCCATCGGTTGTCATTTGCAGCAGAAGATCAAGCTGAAATCAAGCATGCACTGCTCAAACTGTTGCATTTGGTTTTTGAAAATATTGGTGACTTGAGCATTGACGAGCAGTGGTTAAAAGGTCAAATGGATGCACTTAAGGTTGCTTCAACTCCGCCGCTGTCTTTGCGGCGTCTCGATGATGTAGCGAGTCTTCTCAAGGATGTCATCAGCAAGCAAAAGGATGCTAAGCACAAGACATCACTAGCCCAAGCTGAGATGCGTCAGTTATTGGCTGCATTCATCGATCGTTTATCACAGATGCTGCAGTCAACTGGCACTTTTCAGGAGAAGATGGAAGAAAGTGCACGTCTGATTGAAAGTGCAAAGTCGATCGAAGAGATTGCACCTGTTCTCAAAGAAGTGGTAGGTGCTACTCGCAATGTTGCTAAAGATACTTTGTCAGCACGCGATGAATTGCAAACCATGCGTGAGCAAGCCAATTCCACTCAAGTTGAAATTGCCAAATTACACCAGGAGTTAGACCGTGTAAGTACCCAAGCGCGACATGATCCTCTTACAGGAGCGCTCAATCGCCGAGGTCTGGAAGAAGCACTTGAGAGAGAAATCTCGACGGTTAGACGCAAGGAGACCCCTTTAAGTGTTGGCTTGCTGGACATTGATAACTTCAAAGCGCTGAATGATGCAATGGGGCATGCTACGGGTGATGGTGCTCTCAAGCATTTAGCGCAGGTTGCACGTGAATGCATGCGTCCTCAAGATACCCTTTCACGATACGGGGGCGAAGAATTCGTCATACTCTTGCCCGATACCATCCTGGAAAAGGGCATTGAGGCAATGACCCGTTTACAACGGGAGTTAACCAAGCGGTTTTTCATGGCAGGAACAGAAAAGGTGCTTATTACCTTTAGTGCTGGTGTAGCTCAGTTGAACAATGATGAACCTGGAATGGATGCAATCCGACGTGCTGATCAAGCCATGTATTTGGCCAAGCGTGCCGGAAAGAACCGGGTCGTTGGGACCTGAAATCTTTTGTAAAAATCTGAGAGTAGAAAAAATATGGCGTATTTAATTTTTGGTTTGTTGTTATTTGTGGGCGTGCATTCAGTACGAATTTTTGCTGATGGATGGCGCACACAAACCATTGCCCACGTTGGCGAAAATACCTTTAAAGGAGGTTACACAGCCTTGTCGCTGCTGGGTTTTGTACTGATCATCTGGGGCTTTGGAATGGCACGTGAAATTCCCGTGGTGTTATGGACGCCACCGCCCGCCATGCGTCACATTGCGGCTTTGTTCAATGTCTTGGCTTTTGTGTTGCTGATGGCAGCCTATGTACCCCGCAATGGCATCAAGTCACGCGTTCACCATCCCATGGTGCTGGGAGTCAAGACTTGGGCTTTTGCACATTTGATTTCGAATGGAAACCTGGCGCATGTGGTGTTGTTTGGAGCCTTCCTGGCTTGGGCAGTGCTTGATTTCATCAGCGCGCGCCGGCGTGATCGAGCTCAAGGTGTTCAGTATCCGAATGGAACAACTTCAGCGACTATTTTGACAGTGTTACTTGGCGTTGTAGTCTCAGGAGTGTTCGCCATGTGGCTGCATGGTCTGTTGATTGGAATCAAGCCATTTGGTTAACGAGTGGAGCCTTCGATTAGTGCTCCATAAACCACTGAATGAAGTAC
>JBAXNB010000124.1:0-7069 GCA_037134015.1 Betaproteobacteria bacterium
GACGCAAGACGGGAAACTTCAAAGTGAAGTGGCCAACAAGGTACGCGAATGGCTCGTTCCCAATGAGCAAGGTGAGAGTGGGCTTGGGGACTGGGACATCAGTCGAGATGCCCCTTACTTTGGAATAGAAATACCCGACGCACCGGGCAAATATTTTTATGTTTGGCTTGATGCACCGATCGGTTATTTGGCGTCTCTTAAAAATTACTTTGACAAAGGGGGCCCCTTGTCGCTTGGCGACTCGCGAAGTTTTGAGCAGTACATGAGCGATGAAAAGGTCGAACAGTACCACTTCATTGGCAAAGACATCACCTATTTTCACACCCTCTTTTGGCCGGCAACGCTTCACTTTAGCCACAGAAAAACACCCACGAACGTCTTTGTTCATGGCTTTATCACGGTCAGTGGTGAGAAGATGAGCAAGAGCCGCGGCACGGGCATCGACCCCTTGAAGTACTTGTCTCTTGGCATGAACCCAGAATGGATGCGTTACTACATTGCTGCCAAGCTCAACGCCAAGGTGGAGGACCTTGATTTCAATCCAGAGGACTTTGTTGCTCGGGTGAATGCCGACTTGATAGGAAAATTCATCAACATTGCCTCCAGAAGTGCAGGCTTTATCAGCAAACGCTTTGAGCACAAAATCGGCCCCTTGAGCCAAGAAGGTCTCGCCCTGGTCCAACACCTGCAGCAAAGTGCCCCCCATATCGCCAACGGTTTTGAGCAAAGAGAATTCGGCAAGGTGCTCAGAGACATCATGCTTTTGGCCGACCGCGTCAATGAGTATGTGGACACCCACAAGCCCTGGGAGTTGGCCAAACATCAGGACCAAGCGACTCAATTGCACCAAGTGTGCAGCGCTTGCTTAGAAAGCTTTCGCCTGCTCAGTCTCTACCTCAAACCCGTCTTGCCCAAGCTCGTCACGGAAGTGGAGCGCTTTTTAAAGATTGCTCCATTGGACTTCAACAGTGCTCAGACCCTGTTGGGACAAGGACACGAGATCGGTGTTTATCAGCATCTCATGCAACGCGTGGACCCGCTCTTGATGGACAAGTTGTTTGAGCCTCCCCCTGGCATTGTCCCTGAAGCGAGTGGACCTCCTCCAAGCGCCTTGGTCCCAGGGGGGACAGCCATCCAAAGCGTCATTGGGATGGAGGACTTCAGCAAAGTGGATTTGCGCATTGCACTCATCACCGCTTGTGAGGCCGTGCAAGGCTCCACCAAGCTGCTGCGCTTGAGCTTGGATGTGGGGGAAGACCAAGCCAGACAGGTCTTCAGCGGCATTGCTGCCCATTACAAGCCTGAGGATCTGGTTGGCAAACTCACCGTCATGGTGGCCAACTTGGCACCAAGAAAGATGAAATTTGGTGTCTCCGAAGGCATGGTCTTGGCCGCCAGTCATGAAAATGAGAACGAGCACCCTGGGGTATTTGTTCTGAGCCCTTGGCCTGGCGCCAAACCGGGCATGCGAATTCGCTGAATGCTTGGGGCTTTTCAACCCCTATTTTTACGCCCGCAGCCCAACTGAGCTTTGAAACCCCTAGGACGCACAGCCCAAAGAGGCCTCTGAGCGCTTTAAAGACGCTAAAATACGGTCTGGATCAAAACTGCTGGCTTCAAGGCCCCAAGCGAGACGAGCTTAGAAAATGAAGCTCGCTGCTCCTTAGGCTTGGCTTGCAGGCGTTTCACCCTCGGCCAAGACCCCTTGGGATCCTTTTGTACCGCACACCTCAGACCCTGGAGGGGCCCCGATGTCCTTTTTTAGACGACCCGACTACAGCTCAGAGACCAGTCAATTCATTGATGCTTTGAAAAAAGCAGATCCTGACTTGGAAAAAAAACAAAGACAAGGACGACTTCTTTTGTGGGACCAACCGATGAATGCCAAGTTGTGGGATGAGTTTGATCAAGGCCGGGTTCCACAAAAACCCTACGTCTATCTCACCGACGCTTAAAAAAACGGCCCTTGAAACGATCCGGTTTGTTGACCACAACGCATGTCTGAAGCACCCGACTCATTTGAAGACCCCTTGGGTACCTCGAGCACACCGCTTGAGGCCCATGCGCAGGCCTTGCACATGGGCACGTCAGTAGAGGGCTCCATGGCACAACTTCACCAAGAGTTGAGCCAAGCCTTGTCCCAAAGCAGTGAAGAAGCTCAGGCGCAAATGCCCAGTGTGATCGACCAAGTGGCGCTGGCAAAGCTTTATGGGGAACCCTTGTTTTCCATGCCGCATGACTTGTACATTCCGCCCGATGCGCTGGAAGTATTTTTAGAGGCTTTTGAAGGCCCCTTGGATTTGTTGCTTTACTTGATCAGAAAGCAAAATTTCAACATTCTTGACATCCCCATGGCTGCGCTCACCAGGCAGTATTTGAGCTATGTCGAGGAGATCCGAGATCGCAATCTAGAACTTGCCGCCGAGTACTTGCTGATGGCGGCCATGCTGATAGAGATCAAGTCCCGCATGCTCTTGCCGCCCAAGCGCATGGCCGAAGGCGAAGAGGCACAAGACCCTCGGGCCGAATTGGTCAAGAGATTGTTGGAGTACGAGAAGATCAAGTTGGCTGCGGCTCAACTCAATGAGTGGCCTCAAATGGGGCGTGATTACCTCAAGGCGCAGGTTTTTATTGAGCAATCCTTGCAACCCAGATTCCCTGATGTGCACGTCCCCGAATTACAACAAGCTTGGGCCGAGATCTTAAAACGCGCTCGCTTGATTCAGCACCATCAAATCTCTAGGGAAGAGCTGTCTGTGCGCGAACACATGAGCATGGTGCTCAGGAAACTTCAAGGCAAACGGTTTGTGGAGTTTGAGCAACTTTTTGATCTTGAAAAAGGGGCTCCTGTCTTGGTGGTGACCTTTATTGCTCTTTTAGAGTTGGCGAAAGAGACCTTGATTGAAATCACGCAAGCCGAGGTGTATGCGCCGATTTATGTGAGACTGTCTTACACGCCCGTCAATTGAGCGAGTCAAAACTGGCCTGAAGGGCAAGGGCAAGGGCAAGCCCAAGCATGGGTCCCACCACAGGTGCTTCAGTACTCCAGTTTGCTTTGCCTGGACATCAACGACTTCATGGCCTCTTGCGGTGACTTCACTTGCTTGAGCACATGAACCACCATCTGCGTGATGGGCATCTCCACATTCAAAACCTTGGCTCTCATTAAAACAGTCTCTGCACTGTAGACGCCTTCGGCCACATGGCCCAGGTCTCTCACGATGTCAGTCAAACGAAGCCCTTTGGCCAAGGCCAGGCCCACTTGCCGGTTTCTTGAGAGGTCCCCTGTGGCTGTGAGCACCAGGTCGCCAAGACCACTCAGGCCCATCATGGTTTCGCTTTTGGCTCCCAAGGCCAGGCCCAGTCTTGAAATCTCCACCAAGCCTCGGGTGATGAGTGCGGCTCTTGCATTCGTGCCCAAATTCAAACCATCACAAATCCCACAGGCAATCGCCATCACATTTTTAACCGCTCCTCCAACCTCCACACCCACCCAATCTTCGTTGGCATAAATGCGCAATTGTGGGCCATGAAAGGCCTGCACCATCAACGCTTGAAGTTTCAAATTTGGACTTGCAGCCACCAAGGCCGTTGGCTGGCCCATCGCCACCTCTTTGGCAAAACTTGGGCCCGATAAAACACCGGCGACCAAATGACTGGCCGCATCGTGAAGCACCTCGTGAGGCATCAGTCCATAGGCTTGATGCGCAAGCTCTTGGCCCGTGCCAGGGGCTCTTGGAGCCTCAAAGCCTTTGCACAACCAAACCACTGGTACGTCGCGGGACCAAGCGTCCACCGTCTGCAGCATCTCGCGCAAAGCGGCCGTGGGGGTTGAGAGCACCAACAAGTCTTGCTCCTTGAGCCATTCACCCATTGGACGCGCTGAGAGACGCAAAGCGGCAGGGAACTCGATACCGGGCAGATAGCGCTCATTGGAGTGCGTGCGCTGGGCGGCGAGGAGCCAAGCCTCGTCTCTGGCCCAAAGTGTCACGGCGTGCGCAGAGGACTCACTTTCTTGGCCCTTGGTCAGGGCAATGGACAATGCGGTCCCCCAAGCACCCGCTCCCAATATCGCGATGTTCATGAACGCCACTCCATTAAAAAAACCAGGTGGCCCAGTTGTGCATTCAAAAGGCGAAGCCCGTTCGCCTCCAAGCCTTACTGGGTGGCTTGTGGGTTTTGAGCATTGTTTTGTTGTTGCTCATACATGGTCTGGAAATTGATCTCCGCCAAGTGCACCGGAGGAAAGCCAGCGCGCTGGATGACATCGGCCACATTGGCGCGCAAATAGGGGTAGACAATTTGAGGGCATGCGATGCCAACGATGGCGCCCAATTGTTCTTGTGGAACGTGACGAATTTCAAAAATGCCAGCTTGTTTGGCTTCGATCAGAAAAACCGTTTTATCTTGAATTTTGGTACTCACCGTGGCGGTCACCGTGATTTCAAAAATACCTTCATTGACCGTTTCTGCACCGACTTGGAGTTGAATGTCAACGTTGGGTTGCTCTTGTGAGAGCAAAATGCTGGGTGAGTTGGGTTGCTCGAGTGAAATATCTTTTAAATACACACGTTGAATTTGAAATACTGGTGTTTGCTCTTCAGCCATGGATGAAAGTGTCCTAAAAATGAATGGTGGTTTTGAAACAAAACCTTTGCCTTGAAAAAGCCCCAGACCAAGCGATGTTCTTGAGAGGAGTTTTGGGCTTTTGCGCTGGCGCTCAAAGTCAACAAGCTCCTCAGAGAAGCCGTGAACCCATTTGCCCAACAAGCGTCGCTTGGAACCATGGTGAATTATCCCTTAAAGAGGGGCGCTCTTTGTGAAGGAGAAGCAAGTAAGGCAAAGTCATCTGCAAAAAAGTGACCTCCATAGCAAGCTCAAGGTACTTTCACGGGACTTTCAAGGCACTTTCATGGCACCTTCAAGTCACCTCTCAGACAAATCAGGTCTCAAGCCGCCACCAACAAGGGCGCCAAACCACCCTTGGCATCCAAGGCGATCAAGTCATCGCAACCCCCCACATGGGTTTGCCCGATGAAGATTTGTGGTACGGTCCTGCGACCCGTCAGATCCATCATCTTTTGACGCTCCTCGGGGTTCATGTCCACGCGAACTTCCTCAATGCTTTCAACCCCTTTGGATTTCAAAAATTGTTTGGCTCTTACGCAGTAAGGACAAACAGCAGTTGTATACATCTTCACAGGTGGCATAGGAACTTTCTTGTTTTAAAAGGGATGAGCGCCATCCAAAGGCCGCACCCGTTTCACGCCATGCACCCACCTTTGAAAGGACTTGCAGATATTTTAACCAAATGTCACACAACCGTCTTTTTCTGCGTGGGAAGGCTGGCTTCTTTCCAGGCTTTGAGGCCTCCAGAGAGGCTGTGGACTTGTTCGAACCCAAGCTTTTTAGCCACAGAGACCGCCTTTTGCGCGCGCGCACCACTTGCGCAGACCATGATCAATGGCAACTGCTTGTTCTTTTGGACTTGTGTGAGCTTGGCCTCCAACTCAAGCAAAGCCAAGTGCTCAGAGCCCACAATGTGCTCCTCGCTGTACTCTGGGTAAGTTCTGACATCCAGCAACTGGGCCCTCTCTTTGTTCATCATTTGAACCACCAAGGAGGGACTCAGGCCCAAATCCATGAGCCCTTGGAGCACCGGGGTCACCAATAAAACCCCTGAGACCAGGGCCACACTCAAAAGCATCCAATTGTCGATAATAAACTTCAAAACTGATCCTCGGTAAAATAGCTGAACAAGAAGCATTCTAAAATCCAATGCTGCTGTTTGTGCGAAAGAACCACATTTTTTACCAACCTCCTCACAATAAAAGACACCCAACACCATGTACACACTAGTTTTGATTCGTCATGGCGAATCCACTTGGAACCTAGAAAACCGCTTCACCGGATGGACCGACGTCGACTTGACACCTTTGGGCATTGAACAAGCCAAGCACTGTGGCCAGGTTTTGAGGCAAAACGGCTATGCCTTTGACTTGGCCTACACCAGCGTTTTGCAGCGGGCCATCCACACCTTGTGGCATTGTTTAGATGCCATGGAGCGTCCATGGCTGCCTGTGGTGCACAGCTGGCGTTTGAATGAACGCCATTACGGCGCACTCCAAGGCCTGAACAAGGCCGAAACAGCCAAAAAATATGGCGACGCGCAGGTTTTGGCTTGGCGACGCAGCTATGACGTGGCGCCCCCGGCACTGACGCATGACGATGAAAGGACGGAAAAACACCAAGAGCGCTATGCAAAAATTGACCCAGCCTTGGTCCCCCTGACGGAATGCTTGAAAGACACCGTCGCGCGCGTGTTGCCCTTTTGGAACGACTCCATTGCGCCAGCCTTGAAAGCGGGCAAAAAGCCCCTGATCGTGGCCCACGGCAACTCCATTCGCGCATTGATCAAATACTTGGACCGCATGTCTGACAGCGACATCATTGAGCTCAACATCCCCAACGGCGTGCCTTTGGTGTACGAGCTCGATGCCGATCTCCAACCGATCCGACACCATTACCTCAAAGCCACGCCCTAAGAGGCGGGTCTTTGGCGTTTGTTGCAATCCTTTAAAAAGTAGGTGTCTTTGCACCCGCTTGACTTCATTCTTTTCGCTATTGGGGAGATAATGTAATTTTACAAGTGAGCTGCCCCCTTGACGGGGGACGCGCACTTTCATTGATGGGTACAACCTGTAGGGGCAGCATGGGGCAAAAACTTAAAATTTGGTTATGGCTTGGGATTGGCGCATTTGCTGGGGCCATGACGACTGTGTCTTTGGAGGGCATTGCTCGGGGAAACCTCACGCCCTTGCCACTTGAGGAGCTGCAACAACTCGCCTCCGTCTTTAGCATGATCAAGAGCGACTATGTGGAGTCGGTGGACGAGAAAAAATTGATCACGGACGCGATCTCTGGGATGGTAGCGAGCTTGGATCCCCATTCTCAATACTTTGACAAAAAGTCTTTCAAAGAGTTTCGAGAAGGCACCACAGGCCGCTTTGTGGGGGTTGGCATTGAAATCACCACCGAAGACGGTTGGGTCAAAGTGGTCTCCCCCATC
>JBAXNB010000125.1:0-7027 GCA_037134015.1 Betaproteobacteria bacterium
GCATGTGGCAGATCTTTGGCTCCTTGAGAAGCTATGTCTTGGTGATCCAAGACCAACTTGACCCCAGGTGCAGCTTTGACGGCACTCAAATCCATGGATAGAATTTTGGCATGCGCATGAACCGATCGAATCACGGCCATGTGCAGCATGTTTGGATAATATTGATCGGCGGTGAATTGGCCCTGACCTGTGATCAGATGCAGATCCTCTTGCCTAGCAAAGGAGCGTGTGTCGAGTGAAACGGATGCCATGCTCAAGCCCCCGCTCTCATTTGCGCTGAAGCCACCTTGACTGCAGCCACTATGTTGACGTAACCCGTGCATCGACACAAGTTACCCTCCAAAGCCTGCATGATTTCTTCATCCGTGGGGTTGGCGTTTTTATGGAGCAAATCCACGCTGGACATGATCATCCCAGGAGTACAAAAGCCACATTGCAAAGCGTGACATTGTGCAAAAGCCACCTGCACGGGGTGCAAACCATTTTGTCCCAGGCCCTCAATGGTGGTGATGCTAGATGCATCCGCTTGGACTGCCAAGGTGGTGCACGCCTTGATGGACACCCCATCTTTTAAAACGGTGCAGCAGCCACACTGAGAGGTATCACAACCGACATGGGTCCCCGTCAGGTGACAATGATCTCTGAGCAAATCAACGAGCAAGGTTCGCGCTTCAACCTCAAAGGATTGGGGGGTGTTGTTGATGGTAAGAGCTATTTTCATGAAGAGGAGTAAAGAGTTGAAGCGATCCAAAAGCCAAGGCGACCATCAAAGAAGGCCATCCCTTGACTCAATCCTACCCCTATTCTAGTGCCAAGTGCCCCCATAGTGAATGCCCCCGCTTTGCGAGAGGACTCATCGTGGAGGGGATCGAGTGGGACTGAATTGCGGCAACCCCCAAGGGCACAGCTAACGCCAAATCCATCTAAGACGTTGACAAAAATAATTAAATATTTAAGTCAACATCTGTCACTTGGCAGGCGTTGTATAGACACTCCCAATACGCGGAGCTCACAAAAAACCGAAAGGCTACTGTCATGAAAAACATCTTCACTTTATTGACCCTTGCTTCCATCGCCTCTTTCAGTTTTGCTGCCACCCCAGTCACCACACCAGGCACAACACTGACGCCTCAAGCCAGCACAACCGTGCTCAAATCCAAAGCGAGCGATGGCACAAAAACCAAAGCACACTCAACTGCAAAACCCAGCAGCGCTGCAGCACCGACTCGTGCTGTTGAAATCAAGAAATAAGCCTCAAAACGCTAAAAGACGCCTGACTTGTCTGCACAAGTTAGGCGTCACTTTTTTGGGCTCAAAGCCATGTGGTAGGTGGTGTAATGCGTCAGCACCTCCTGATAAGCCTCCAAATCGAATTCGTCTTTGTCGATCGACAAATCAATGAGTTCATCAAGACCTCTGTCGTAGCGAGCTTGAACCTTGATCAACAAAAGCTTTTGGTTGTTCACAATCAAATTAAAATTCGAAGAGATCGGGAAACTCCAATTTTGTGAATAAGGCATTTGGCCTTCTCGAACAACCAACACATTCAACTCACCCTCTCTTGCAAAAGCCAATAAATTTTGCGATTCACGCAAAGAAAAACAATCCAGCAATTCTGGCTTGAGGTGAAAATCCTCCACCAACGCAATGGTTTTGGCTTCAACGATTTGCCCCGCCCCTTGGGTCAACACGTTTGAAGCATGTTCTTTGAAGTGTGAATCAAAGTAGGCCGCCAAATTTTGACGACGGGTGTGCATCCCTGTCATGGTCAAAATCAACTGAACAAAAGTACTGGGTAAATTCTCCATCTCACAGACGACCCATGCTTAACAAATCAAGACGCGTGATCAATTGAAGATCTCCATTTTTAAACACAACTGATAGCCTTTTCCCCAAACGGACTTGATGGCGGGCTCAGTATCTGTAGGCGTCACTGACTTGATTTTCTTTCTAAGTCGAGCAATCATTTCTTCCAAAGCATGCTTGCTCATGATGTCGTCGATGTCGTCGGTGGTGAACAAATCACTGAGAGAGCCAGAGTCAAGGACATTGCCCTTGGCGTTGGCCAAGGCAATGAGCAGTGTCTTCTCGCGACTGGTCAATCGCAACTTTTGAGCGCCATCGGGGGTGATCAGCACTCGATCTTGAATTTGTAAGGTCCAAGAGTTTTCAGTCAATAACTTTTTAACTCGTTTGCCCAAACCCTGCAAAACCAAAACCAACTCCACAGGAGAGACAGGTTTGGTCAAATACATGTCTGCTCCTCCGTGGCTGTAGCCAGCAATTCGATCATGCAAATTGGAATTGGCCGTCATGATCACAATTCCAGCATTTGGCAAACTCGCACGAATACGTTTGGACAAACTCAACCCGCTCTCACCAGGTAAATTCATATCAATGATAAAGATATCAATGGACTCTTGTATCACCGAGTCGTTCAACTCGGCAGAGCTTGAAGCCGAATAGACCAAAAAGCCATTGGCTTTCAAATGGGTCTCGACCTCTTGCCTTAAAAGCCTATCGTCTTCCACCAAAGCGACAACAAATTGGTGGGGATTGCTTAATTTTAAATTCATGCTAAATGGTCAACTTAAAAGTGGCTTGAGATTCACTGATCGAAAATTGGATCTCTTTGTTCAGTTTATTGAGCGCGGTTTTTACAATACTGAGTCCTATTCCCATACCGGGCTTGGTCATCACGTTTTCATGTCGGTAATATCTTTCAAAAATTTGAAGCTCATCGGGTTTTTGAGTAGGATCAAAGGAGTTGCTGATTTCAAAAAAAGCCACGTAGCCCAGTGGCGAAGTTGAGGGCTCAGTTAGTTCATTTAAGCCGTCGGCCTTAAAAACCGAGATGCTTATTTTTTTCTCTTTGGAGTCGTACTTGTAAGCGTTATCGATCAAATTTTTGAGCACATACCCCAACAAAATTGGGTTGCTGTAGAAACATAGGCCAGGCTCAATGTTCAATGCAAAACGAGTTTCGTCCGCATAATCTCCAATCAAGTCCTCAATGGTTTGACGCGCATCCAACACCTCCAAGGGATATTCTATTTGATGCAACTCTAAGCGATTAGAAAGAGCAACTTGACCAATCAAATCTTTCATCCGGTTCACAGAGGACTCAATCCGATTGAGCTTTTTGTTGGGCGTGTCTTCAATGTTGTCAGGATGTTTTAGAGATTCAACCAAAAACTTAATGGCCCCCAAAGGGTTCATCAACTCATGCGTGAGCAAATCGATCAAGGTGGTGCGTTCATTGAGTTTTTCCTTGCTCAACTGTGCTTCATTGGACAAGATCCGCAACTTTTCCAAATCAGCTTGAGCCTCCTGTCTTCGAAGTCGTGCTTGATAGACGCCAACGATCAGCAACAAAGAACCCACCATCGTACCGTTCAAATTGGAGTAGTACTGGACCACCAATGGCGCTGAAATTTCTGTCAAGCCCATGATATTGGACACGCCCATGATGAAAAGAAATGCATACGCTAGGGTTGACACAAACAACAAATTTTTAATGAACTTGTGAGAAATATTGCTCGACTTCAAACCATAAAGTTGAACAAAAATATTGAACAAATGGATGGCCAGTTGAAACTTTAAGGCCCAATTCGTAAACCCCAAGAAGAGCAAGCCAACATCAAGGGCTGTGAGCAAAAGAACCACGCACATCAAGAGCCGATAGCCACGTGTTAGATCATAATTTTTCAGCAAAGAATAAACCAATTGCGCGATCAACGCAGCCCTTAAACATGTCAAAAAGTAACTGATCTCTTTGAGCTGCGACGGGGTCAAAAAATCTATTGAAGAGGTCAACAGACCGTTGGAGTAAATCAAATTAAAAACAATGATGAATTGTAAACATACATAAGAAAAAACCAAATAACTGGGTCGGTAGACGAAAAATAAAAAAGTCGAGATCAGCAACAAGACAGCCACACCAATGGATGCGGTGGATTGCCTGATTTTGTCAATGTTCAGAAAAGCAATTTTTTCAGCATGCATCACATCCACTTGCAAATAAATGACGCCGCGGGATTGAATTTTTAGATAAATTACATTGGGGATTGAGGGGTTGCCTAACACGCTAAAACAATGTGCGTCCTCAGAGCACGATTCATTGCTCTCTTTTAGCAAGGCGCCCTTGACTGCTGTTTGCCATTCTTGATTGATCCGCTCGTACTTTTCGATACGATCGGTAAAGTAAGGTCCAACTCGCAACTTCAGCGGATTGGCCTGAGTCGTTAAATTTCTAAACAAAGGAGCGGTATCAATTTTGATCCAAATGGGGTTGTCCGTATAACCCAATCGCAATTCGTTTTTGTACAAAGAGAAATTTTGGCTTTCAATGGTTTGAATCGATTGCTGATTTGAGCGATCGATAAAGTAGCTGGTTGTGAAAACTGGATTCGTCTCCTCCCCTTGAGCAACTGCTCCCATTAAAAACCAACATATCAAAATACATATATTTTTCATGACGGCCATTCTATGCATTTAAACGTTTTCAACACCCATCTGCTCAAAGAATTCAATTTAACGGACTTTAATGTGTAATTGTGAGTTTTTGTGTGTTTAAAAACGTATCAGCCGTAATTTACCCAAAAAGACGCTCAATAGCGTGAGGTTTTGTGAGCTTAGGGTATGGAGCATGGGGGGTTCTGGTGGGAAAAAACTAGGCTAACAAGACCTTCTTTTTTACCCTGAACGCACGTGATCATTGCAATCTTTTCTGCTCTCAATCCATGCCCGCTGATCTCGGGTTTGGATTGTCGTGCAAAAAAGAAAATACGCCTGCATCTCTTGTGCTGTTTTGCTGACCTAAGAAAAGCTTGGCCACATGTCTAACGCAGCCAAGATCAAACAAGAGCTTAAAAGCGTCGTTGCGACTCACCCATCGGGCCTGACACCGCATACCACGCTGGTTGCGGCCCTGCTCTACATGATGTCCACCGATGGGGATTTGGCGCCAGAGGAAATAGCAACACTTCAAGAGTCTGTTGGCAAAGACGAAAATGCCATTCCTGTTGCTCGAACCTACATCAAAAAAAACAAGTTTTCGAATTTCTTAAAAGATGCCAATGAGATTCTGGATCGCCCCAGCAAGCTTTGCGTTTTAGCCAATGTTTACGAATGCATGCACTCGGATGGGGTTGTTCAAAAAGCAGAGACCAATCTGTTTCAAAAAATGCAAAAGGACTTCGGTTTTACCGACAAAACCTTTGACAAGGTCTCAAGCGTCCTGATCACTAAAAATGGCCACGCTGTTCTCGGCACCTACGAGCCGGAAAAAGCCAAGAAGTCCATCATCACGCCGCATTTGATTCTTGCTGCCTCCATTCTTTACATGATGTCTGCCGATGGCGAAGTCAGCAACGAGGAAATTGGCCAATTGTCTGCAGTGATCAACCCCTATGAAGGTTTGCAATCAGTGGCCATGGCTTATGTGGAAAAGCATCAACTGCACGAATTTGTTCCACTTGCCACAAAAGCGCTCAATGCCGCTCAGAAAACTTACATCCTTTTGAATCTTTGCGATTCCATGTTGATCGATGGATTTGCCGAGCCCAGAGAGGTAGAAATTTTTAATCAATTCCTGGAGGCTTTTGGGTACTCAGAGAACGCCTTTCAGCATTATTACAGCGTCATTCACATCAAGAACGTCAAACCCTTTGAAAGCAAAGATTCAAGCCTGGAAGTGTCAACGGGTCTTTTCCAAAACATCATCAACGATGAAAAAGGCGGTTTCACCGTCACCGGTTCTGGCGAGCGGTCCCCCAAAGACAAACTTTTGCACGATCGAGTCATTGAGGACGACGAAGACGGCGAAAAAATCCGCCGAACCATGGATGAGAACACCAAAAACGTCAAACATGACTTTGGCTCAAAAGAACACCTTGCTGTCGTTACCGAAAATGCCACTTCAACCCAAAAACAAGCCTTCATCAATCAAGAACAGACCGATTTGAATGTTCAAAAAGCCGCGGGTGACGCGGACAAGGAAAATGTTCAAAAAGTAAAGGGCGGCTCAGAAGACAACAACATCCAAAATATAAGTTCTGATCCCAACCATGAGAACACGCAGAAATTGAACCTTGACAAGGATCAGAACAACATTCAATCCGTGGAGAATAAAACCGATCAAGACAATGTTCAAAGTCTACCAACTGATGGCTTTGGCAACAACATCCAATCCATTCACACAGGCTCAGAGACCGAGAACAAAGCCAAGATAGAGGCCTCGGAGCAGTCAAGCACTTCAATTAAAATTCCACCCAGTGCTGACGGCACAAATATCCAAAACCTGGAAGGCGCAGGGGCTACCCAAAACAATCAAAAGATTGACTCGGATGCCCTTGGGGAAAACCTCCAAAGCATTGACTCCGCAAGTTTTGCAGACAACCATCAAGCCATCGATTCAAGACTTGGTTCTGGTAACAAAGCGAAAATTCTGGCCGATGACTTTCAGATCAATGTTCAAGCCATTGAAAATAAAGAAGCCGCCACCAACACCCTGACACTTGAGCCTAGCAAAGACTCGGTGAACAAGGTTAAATTTTCAGGTTCATTGAATCTGGACAACAAAGCCAATCCGCTCAAGGAACATTTCCAGGACCAAGGCTTTGATGAGAAGAACCATGTTTTGTCCAATTTGGTCAAAGAAACACAGAGCACAACAAAACTGGAACGAATGAAGCATCTGGGCTCACAGTTGGAAGACGTGAACAGCAGACTCAATCAAATCGAAAGCGTGGACAGATCCTTGCCCATCTCCATGCAACCCATGGTTGAGCGAATACAGGAGCAGTTGAACCAACAGCAAGAGCAAAACAAAGCAAAGATCCCAGCCTCCCCCATGGAGCCTAACCGAGCTGTCCTTTCAACGCAGCCTCTCAAAGACGAGGAATTTCGTGAAGGCACAAAAGCAATTGAAGACAAGAACGCCAATGTTTCTGTGGCTGATTCAAACGATTTCTTTTTGGACAAAGCTAGCCATGACATTGAGGACGACTTCAAGAACGACTTCAAG
>JBAXNB010000126.1:0-6982 GCA_037134015.1 Betaproteobacteria bacterium
GTGGCCGCGGCAGTGATCTTGGACCCCATGCGACCCATCTTGGGTTTGGCCGATTCCAAAAAATTGGCTGAAAAAAAACGCGAAAGCTTGGAGTTGGAGATCAAAGCATGTGCCCTGTCCTATTGTGTGCAAGAGGCCAGCATTGAGGAAATTGATGAGTTGAATATTTTGCAAGCCACACTCTTGGCCATGAGGCGTGCGGTGCTGGGGCTGGGTCTACAGCCCCAGGTGGTGTTGGTCGATGGCAACCGCTTGCCGGCGCTGCCCATGCCAACCCATGCCTTGGTTGGGGGAGATGGTTATGTGTCGGCCATCCAAGCGGCCTCCATTTTGGCCAAGGTGCACCGTGATCGTTGGTGTCATGCCCTGGATCAAGAGTATCCCGGATACGGTTTTGCATCCCACAAAGGCTACGGCACGGCCAAACACCAGCAGGCCTTGTTGGCCTTGGGTGTGACGCCTTGGCACCGCAAAACCTTTGCGCCCGTTGCCAAAATATTGGCTCAAACCAGACCGGATTTGGCATGACTGGGCCTGAGATGCTAGCGCCCCCTTTGCGCATCACTTCAAAAGACAATGCGGTGCTCAAAGCACTCAGGCGCTTGTCTCAAGACAGCACCGAGTACCGACAAACCCAAACGTTTTGGATCGAAGGTGAGCACCTATGCCAGGCGGCCTTGGACAAAGGGATGAAGGTCAAACGAGCTGTGTTTGCAGATTCCATTTGGCCCAAGTGGGCCCAGGTCTTTCAATCGACGGCAGAACAAAATGTGTTGATCCCAGACGCCTTCTTTGAGTCCATCAGCGCTCTGGGCTCGAGTGCACACTATGGTTTTGAATGTGAAATGCCCCAGGCCCCAACCATGGACCCCCATGGCATGACCTTGATTTTGGACCGTCTTCAAGATGCGGGCAACGTGGGGGCCATCCTTAGGACTGCCGCTGCCATGGGCTGCTCTCAGATCTTGGCCATCAAAGGCAGTGCCGCTCTATGGAGTGGCAAGGTGCTCAGAGCGGGGATGGGCGCGCACTTTTCACTCAATTTGTTCGAGTCGTTGCAAGAGTCTGATTTAGAGCCCTTGAAAGTGCCCTTGTTGGCGACGAGCTCACACCAGGGTGAGTACCTGCACGAGTTGGTGGCCTTGGGTCGATTGCCCCATCCCTGCGCCTGGATGATGGGCCATGAAGGGCAGGGTTTGAGTGCGAGTTTGCTCGAGCGCGCCGATGCTCACCTGCGAATTGCTCAAACCCATGGGCAAGAGTCCTTGAATGTGGCGGTCGCTGCTTCCATTTGCCTTTACAGCAGTGCCATGGTGTCCCAAAAAAAGGATCAGCCCATCTAGACCAGCGAAAACGCTCAAGTCCATCGAAGCCAGGGGCTTTTGGGGTGAAGCTGAGGGGTCCAAAGCAGTCGGCAGAGCTTGATTGGCGCGGTAGGTTCTAGGGGAGCACGAGACGAATTCAACATGGGTGGGTTGGGTGCCCAAAATATAGGTCATGCACTTTGGAAACGGCCAAGCTGGGTGCACTATAATAGGGGGCTTTTAAAAGCATTCATTACATCACCGCACGCCCCCAAGCTCAAACAAGTTAAGCCTTCACCGGAGCCAACAGCACAAGTCTCTTGCACCTCATGAGCAAGATGAAGACACTTTGTGTGCGCCAAGGGCGTCACCGAACACATACGGAGAACCCAGTGCTTTTGTCTCTTCAGGGTAAAACCCCACCAGCCATTTTGGCGTTAGCAGACGGCACAGTCTTTGAAGGTCAATCCATCGGCGCTTCTGGTCAAACCGTAGGAGAGGTTGTCTTCAACACCTCACTCACCGGCTACCAAGAGATTTTGACCGATCCCAGTTATGCCCATCAACTGGTGACCTTGACCTACCCACACATCGGTAACTGTGGCATCAATCCAGAAGACTGTGAGTCCGCTCAAATCCACGCTCAGGGTTTGATCATCAAGGACATGCCTCAAGAGCCTTCGAACTTCAGAAGTGAGCAGTCCTTGTCGGTTTACTTGAAGTCTGAAAATAAAATAGGGATTTGTGGTATCGATACACGTGCGCTGACCCGAGTTTTAAGAACCCAAGGCGCACAAAACGGTGCGATTTTGGCCCTTGAAGTGGGTCAAACCATGACCCCGCAGATCATCTCGCGTGCCATTGGTCTGGCCCAGTCTGCCAAAAGCATGACCGGACTGGATTTGGCCCAGGAAGTGAGCACCCCCAAAGCCTACGCATTTGAAGAAGGCGAGTGGCAATTGGGTCATGGATTTTCAAAACCCTCAGATCACAGGTTCAGCGTCGTGGCTTACGATTTCGGAGTCAAAAAGAACATCTTGCGCATGCTTGTTGAGCGCGGTTGCGCAGTCACAGTGGTGCCCGCCAAAACCAGTGTTCAAGAGGTACTCGCTTTAAAGCCTCAAGGGATCTTTCTCTCCAACGGTCCTGGCGACCCTGAGCCTTGCGACTACGCCATTCATGCAGCCAAGACCTTGATCGAGCAAGGCATCCCAACTTTTGGCATTTGCCTAGGCCATCAAATCATGGCTTTGGCCAGTGGGGCGAAGACCTACAAAATGAAGTTCGGACACCATGGAGCGAACCATCCCGTCAAAGACGTGGAGAGTGGTCGTGTTTGTATCACTTCGCAAAACCATGGGTTTGCGGTCGATGCGACCAATTTACCCCCCAATTTAAAAGTCACGCATGTCTCTTTGTTCGATGGATCCCTCCAAGGCTTAAAAAGAACCGACAAGCCGGCTTTTTGTTTCCAAGGGCACCCAGAGGCTTCACCAGGCCCCCATGACCTTGCCTACCTCTTTGATCGCTTCATCCAGATGATGGAGGCCACCACACATGCCTAAAAGACTCGACCTACGAACTATTTTGATCATTGGGGCTGGCCCCATCGTGATTGGCCAGGCTTGTGAGTTTGATTACTCAGGTGTTCAAGCCTGTAAGGCCTTGCGAGAAGAAGGCTACAAGGTCATCTTGATCAACAGCAATCCGGCCACCATCATGACCGACCCAGAAACGGCAGATGTGACATACATTGAGCCCATCACTTGGCAAACGGTAGAGAAAATCATCGCCAAAGAAAAACCCGATGCGATTTTGCCCACCATGGGTGGGCAGACCGCACTCAATTGTGCCTTGGACCTGTGGCACCATGGTATTTTAGAAAAATACCATGTCGAATTGATTGGTGCCACACCTGAGGCGATTGACAAGGCCGAAGACCGATTGAAATTCAAAGACGCCATGAGCAAGATTGGCTTGGGTTCTGCGCGCTCTGGCATTGCACACACCTTGGATGAGGCTTGGAGTGTGCAAAAGACGGTAGGCTTTCCGGTGGTCATTCGTCCCAGTTTCACCTTGGGTGGAACAGGCGGGGGCATTGCCTACAATGCTGAAGAATTTGAGACCATTTGTAAGCGTGGTCTGGAGGCCTCTCCGACGTCTGAGTTGTTGATTGAAGAGTCTTTGGTGGGCTGGAAAGAGTTTGAGATGGAAGTGGTGCGCGACAAGGCGGACAACTGCATCATTGTCTGCTCTATTGAAAATTTGGACCCGATGGGTGTGCACACGGGAGACTCCATCACCGTCGCCCCTGCTCAAACCTTGACCGACAAAGAATACCAAATCATGAGAAACGCCTCGTTGGCGGTTCTTAGAGAAATCGGTGTGGACACGGGGGGCTCCAATGTTCAGTTCTCCATCAACCCTGTTGACGGCAGAATGGTGGTCATTGAAATGAACCCACGGGTCTCGCGCTCTTCAGCCCTGGCCTCCAAAGCCACTGGATTTCCAATTGCCAAAGTCGCCGCCAAGTTGGCTGTGGGCTACACCTTGGATGAGCTCAAGAACGACATCACAGGAGGCGCGACCCCTGCCAGTTTTGAGCCCAGCATCGATTATGTGGTGACGAAAATACCGCGTTTCGCCTTTGAGAAGTTTCCTCAAGCCGATTCACGTTTGACCACCCAAATGAAGTCGGTGGGTGAGGTCATGGCGATGGGTCGAACCTTTCAAGAGTCCTTTCAAAAGGCTCTCAGAGGGCTTGACGTCGGTGTGGATGGGATGAACGAGAAAACACAAGACCGCGAGGTGCTCGAGAAGGAGTTGGGCGCGCCAGGGCCGGATCGCATTTGGTATGTGGGAGATGCATTTGCTTTGGGCATGACAGTGCAAGAGGTCTTTGATCTCACCAAAATTGATCCTTGGTTTCTGCGTCAAATTGAAGACATTGTCAAAATCGAGTTGGAGCTTGAACGTTCAAGTTTAGGGGCCATTTCCGAGTCAGAACTCAGGCAGCTCAAGCAAAAAGGCTTCTCTGATCGCCGCTTGGCCAAGCTCTTGAAGACCACGGAGGCGCAAGTGCGTCAAGAGCGCCACATCAAAGGTATACGACCCGTTTACAAACGGGTGGACACGTGTGCGGCCGAGTTTGAGACCAAAACCGCTTACATGTATTCGACCTATGACCAAGAGTGCGAAGCTGCGCCCACCCAGGCCAAAAAGGTGATGGTCTTGGGCGGTGGCCCCAACCGGATTGGTCAAGGTATTGAGTTCGATTACTGCTGTGTGCATGCGGCCATGGCCTTGCGAGAAGACGGCTATGAAACCATCATGGTCAACTGCAACCCAGAGACCGTGTCGACCGATTACGACACCAGTGACCGACTCTACTTTGAGCCTTTGACGCTTGAAGACGTTTTGGAAATCGTCGACAAAGAAAAACCCTTTGGTGTGATTGTGCAATATGGGGGACAAACCCCTTTGAAATTGGCCTTGGGACTTGAAGCAGCAGGCGTGCCCATCATGGGCACGAGTCCTGACATGATCGATGCGGCCGAGGACCGAGAAAGGTTTCAAAAGTTACTTCAAGAGTTGGGCTTGAGACAGCCGCCCAACGCTACCGCTAGAACCGAGGCAGAAGCTTTGGAGCGTGCCGAAATTTTGGGCTACCCCTTGGTGGTTCGGCCCAGTTATGTGCTCGGTGGTCGGGCCATGGAGATCGTTCACGAGCAACGCGATCTAGAGCGCTACATGCGTGAGGCGGTGAAGGTCAGTCACGATTCACCTGTTTTGTTGGATCGGTTCTTGAACGACGCGATTGAGTGCGATGTGGATTGTTTGAGCGATGGGCATGTGACCTTCATTGGTGGCGTGATGGAGCACATCGAGCAAGCGGGAGTTCACTCTGGGGACTCTGCCTGCTCATTGCCCCCTTACTCCTTGTCCAAAGCAACCATTGACGAGCTCAAGCGTCAAACCGCTGCCATGGCCAAGGCCCTGAATGTGGTGGGTTTGATGAATGTCCAGTTTGCCATCCAACAGCAAAATAACCAAGACGTGATTTTTGTCTTGGAGGTCAACCCCAGAGCCTCTCGAACGGTCCCCTATGTCTCCAAAGCCACGGGCATTCAGTTGGCCAAGGTGGCAGCGCGCTGCATGGCTGGTCAATCCTTGGCCTCTCAAGGCATACTCCATGAGGTCCATCCCCCTTATTTCAGCGTGAAAGAGGCGGTGTTTCCTTTTGTGAAATTCCCTGGTGTGGATACCATTTTGGGGCCTGAGATGAAGTCCACGGGTGAGGTCATGGGCATAGGAAAGACCTTTGGTGAGGCCTTTGTCAAGAGCCAAATTGCAGCTGGCACCAAACTGCCTTCGCCCAAAGATGATGTAAAAAAAGTTTTTCTAACGGTCAAAAACAACGACAAGCCCAAGGCCGTGTTGATCGCCAAAGAGCTTGTGGCCATGGGCTTTGAGTTGGTGGCCACCAAAGGCACAGCGGCTGCGATCAAGGAGGCCGGCATTGAGGTCACCGTGGTCAACAAGGTCACAGAGGGTCGTCCCCATGTGGTGGACATGATCAAGAACAAAGAGGTGGCGTTGGTGATCAATACCGTTGAGGAAAGAAGAAATGCGATTGCCGACTCAAGGCAAATTCGCACCTCAGCGTTGTTGGCTCGGGTGACCACCTTCACCACCATTGCTGGTGCGCATGCCGCGGTTCAAGGCATGAAGTACCTCGAACACTTGGAGGTCTACTCCATACAGGAGTTGCACGCGCAGTTGCATTGATGCCAAAGTCTCGTCTTGTGGACTTGCCATGGATGACTGAAAGACCTATTTTGGTTCATAATGGATCCACTGTAGTCCGAAATGACACGTCAAGCTCACTTGAAGGGGTCTTTGAGGATGTTTTAGGCAGAGCGTGATCTCGTCGATCAACTGTTTTTTTGACACCGCTGGAATTCAATTTCTCGGCGGTTTTTTCTTTAGGATTTGAAGACCATGGCAACGATTCCCATTACCAAAAAGGGGGCTGAAAAGCTCAAAGAAGAGCTTCACCGTTTAAAGACGGTGGATCGTCCTTGGGTGATCAACGCCATTGCTGAGGCTCGGGCGCAAGGCGACTTGAGTGAAAACGCAGAGTACGACGCGGCCAAAGACCGACAAGGTTTTATCGAAGGTCGAATCCAAGAAATCGAAAGCAAGCTCTCCATGGCTCAGATCATTGATCCCTCTTCTTTGAACGCTGAAGGCAAGGTGGTGTTTGGCGCGACGGTCATGTTGGAGGAGGAAAGCACCTCAGAGCAAGTCACCTACCAAATTGTGGGTGAAGATGAAGCAGATTTAAAGCTGGGTTTGATCAACATCAGCAGTCCCATCGCCCGAGCCTTGATTGGCAAAGAGGAGGGAGACTTGGCCATTGTGCAAGCGCCAGGCGGTCAAAAGCGCTACGAAATCGTCACCGTGTCTTACCTCTAAGTTCGCCTCAAGCGAGCGCCCCATTTGCTGGTCCTTAGGTGTTCAAGCTCAACTTTTTCATTTCACGCGCACGCTTTTTGTTGTTCGCTTTCTGCTGGGGTGCTTTGGGCAGCACGGGCGCCTTGGTGGTGCCCATGTTGTTTCAAATGATCAACGCCAAGTCTTTGGCAGGAAGCATCGCAGCGCAGTTGTTTGTTGTG
>JBAXNB010000127.1:0-6970 GCA_037134015.1 Betaproteobacteria bacterium
AGGTTGGCGATCTTGCGCATGTTCATAGGAATTGGAGAGAAGACCAAGATATGCTCTAAAGAGGGCAACTGTCCGCTCTTGACCCTTGCGTGAAGGATCGAGTCAGCAAGAGCTTTGATTTCCAAAAGAAACTTCTGTGCATTTTCTTGTGAACGTGACTCTGCTTTGATCAAGGCTTGAGAGCAAAAGGGAGGCATATTTGCCTGTTGTCTTTCAAGCAGCTGATGGTTTGCAAATCCTGCGTAGTCGTGGTTTTTCAAAAATTCAAAAACAGGGTGTTTGGGGTTGAAGGTTTGAACCCATAACTCACAGTCTTGACTGGAGTTGAAGTGGACATCTCGGCCCGAGCGACCTGCTGCTTGCATCAACAAAGCAAACAATCGCTCTGTAGATCGAAAATCATTGGAATACAAGGCGCCATCAACCTCAAGCGCTGCAACCAAGGTCACGCGTCTGAAGTCGTGCCCTTTGGCAATCATTTGGGTCCCAATGAGCACTTCAACTTCGCCGCTATGGACCCTGTCGAGCTGTGCTTGAAGGCTGCCCTTTGTCTTGGTAGAGTCTGCATCAATGCGCATGATCTGGATACGTTCGCTCTTGGCCTTGCTCAAATCCGAAAGGGCCTCCAAGAGCGTCTCCTCTATCCTCTCAGTTCCCATGCCAAGCATGGTGATGTCTTGGTTGGAGCAGACGGGGCATTTTTTCGGAACTCTTTGTGTGTCCCCACAGTGATGACAGCGAAGTGTTCGATCGGCTTTATGAAACACCTTGAACGCGCTGCACTGATTGCATTGACTTTTCCACCCACAACCACTGCAATACAGCACGGGTGAGTAGCCTCTTCGGTTGAGGAGGATGAGCACTTGTTGTGAATTTTCAATTCTTTGTCTGATGGCCTTGAGCAGGGGCGGCGAGAACATGGTGTACTTAGGCTGAAAATTCATGTCCACGCGTTGGAGTTGAGGCAGACTTGCATGGCCGATCCTAGAGGGCATGTCAATTCTGAGGTAGCGCGCTCTTTTGTTCGTCGGTGTCTGCTCCCTACTGGCCACAGGCAATTGATTTAGGCTGTGGTACCAACTTTCCAGCGATGGAGTTGCTGAGCCAAGAATCACTTTGGCCTTGGATTGTGCTGCCCGGTAGACGGCTAGATCCCTGGCGGAATATCGCGCACCTTCTTGCTGTTTGTAACTTGGGTCGTGTTCCTCATCGACAATGATCAACTTTAAGTTGGGCAGTGAGGTAAAGATGGACATGCGCGTGCCTAAAACGATCCTCGCTTGTCCTTGGTGGGCGGCAAGCCATGCGTTGAGCCTCTGAGCGGGCGTGAGCTCGCTGTGCATGATTGCAATGGCCCTCTTACCCACACTTGACTGAAACCTTTGAAGGATTCTGTTTTCCAGTTGAGGTGTCAAGTTGATCTCAGGCACCATGATCAGCACTTGAGCCTGTGGATCTTTGGAGAGCAAAGCCTCAATGCATTTAAGGTACACCTCGGTTTTGCCACTTCCAGTTGAGCCAAAAAGCAAAAAAGGGCCCTCGTTGTTTTGAATGAGTTGAAATGCTTTTTCTTGTTCGGGGCTTGGTGTTGGGGACGCTTCAGGGCTGCTGACATCCTCCAAAGGATGGGCTTGGTTCTTGGGATCGGCTTGTGTTGATTGCCACTTTTTAAGGCGCTTTTGAATTTGTTCGCCCGTCAAGGCTTTCAATTGGGTTGGCAAGGCTGCAATGGCAACTTCACCCAAGGAGCGTTGATAGTAGCTTGCTGTGAACTGAACCAAGTCGAGCCAATCCGCTTGAAGGAGGTCTAAACCGGCAAGATGCGAAATGATGCTCTTGTACTTGATTTCTGAGTCTTGGCGACCTGGGGTCGTCAGATCTTGTGCTGTTTCATGCACCACGCCCAGGACCTCTCTTTTGCCCAAAGGGACTTTGACGATGCTACCCACGGGCAAGGGTAATTCAGAGGTATAACTCAAGGGGCCATGTAAATTGCTATGGGCTGGCGTATGGATCAACACCTGAAGTATGTAGGTCATAGGAAAGTTAATCTTACGCTTTAAATCTCGACAATTTATTTGAAACAATAGATAAGTCTTTGATTTTTAGTGCTTTTAGCAAGCCAAAACAAATCTGTGGATAACTTTGTTGATAGAGAAGCCAAAATGGTCAAGAATTGAGAACTTTCGATCAGAATTGAGCCCCAAACGATCTTGTTGAGCTTTAAAAATATCTATATAAAACAAATACTTAGAACAAAAATAACACATATTTTGAATCAGAGAACTTTATACTTCCTTTTAAATATTTGTTGATTTAAATGTGAATAAGTCAAAAAAAGTTGATGATATTCTTGACTTTTTATAGCAAGCTTGCATCAAAAAAAGCCTTCATCCCCAGGCCAAGATCGGAGGCGTCAAACGCTGGGCATCTTGGCCTTTGGCAAGGCAAAAGGACTTGTCAAGTACGCTGAGAGGCAACTTGCCTTTGAAGTCTTGAATAGTCGTGAACAGTTTTTACAAGGGCTGAGACGTGTTCAACTGGGGTGAATTGGCTGATACCGTGTCCTAAATTGAAGATGTGTGTCGGTCCAACTTGCTCTTTGTTCATGTGGGGAGTGCCAAAATGATCCAAGAGGGCTTTGACTTCCCTCTCAATGTGTTGGGGTGGCGCGAACAAAACATTGGGGTCCAGGTTGCCCTGAATGGCTTTACCAGGACCACCAACCTCGCCACCGATGGCCTGTCTGGCCTTTGTCAAATTGACCGTCCAATCCAGCCCCAAAACTTGACAATCCAAATCCTTCATTTCATCCAACCAAATACCTCCGCCTTTGGTAAAGACAAGGCTTGGAATTTTTACACCTTCGTGCTCTTTAAGGAGCTGAGACAGTACACGCTTTGTGTAGGCCAAGCTGAAGTTTTGAAAGGCGCCATCTGCAAGCACACCGCCCCAACTGTCAAAAATCATCACGGCTTGAGCGCCAGCTTGGATTTGCGTGTTCAAATAAAGTGCAACTGCGTCCGCATTCGTGGTCAACACTTGGTGCATCAAGTCGGGTCTGCTGTACATCAATTGCTTCACATGCCTGTAATCGTCTGAGCCGCCGCCCTCAACCATGTAGCAAGCCAGGGTCCATGGACTGCCAGAAAAGCCAATCAGGGGGACGCGACCGTCCAAGGCTTTGCGAATGGAGCTCACTGCATCAAACACGTATTTCAATTTGCCCATGTCAGGCACATGCAACTGTTCAACAGCGGCTTCATCGCGAATGACTTTTTCAAACTTGGGTCCTTCGCCTAGAGCAAAGCTCAAGCCCAAACCCATGGCATCTGGAACGGTGAGGATGTCGCTGAACAGAATGGCAGCGTCCAAGGCATATCGATCCAAGGGTTGCAGCGTGACCTCGGTTGCATAGTCAACGTTGGTTGCAAGGCCCATGAAGCTTCCAGCTTTTGAGCGGGTGGCACAGTATTCGGGAAGGTATCGGCCCGCTTGTCGCATGAGCCAAATGGGTGTGTGATCGGTGGCTTGACGCCAGCAAGCCTTTAAAAAGGTGTCATTTTTGAGAGCTGGGTACATAAGGACGGGTGAAATTCAGGAAAGACGTTTAAAAAGTTCGGGAGAGCATGCTGCTGTTCAAAGCTGGCCATATATTACTTTAAAAAACACCTCACTCTTGCTTAAGTGAATCCTGAGTCAGAACGCTCCATAGACAACACCAGACGCAAGGCCTGTGTTTTTTAAAGTTCTTCAAGCGCCTTCAAAATTTCTTCTTCAGTGACAAATTCGGATAGAAAGTGGGGCGCTTGACCCTTCTTTAGCAAAATGTAGACCGGTACACCATTTCGACCTAACTCGTTCAAAGACCGAGTGATTGCGGGATCTTGGCGGGTCCAATCTGCGCGAAACAGCGATACCTTGTGGGCTTTGAAAGCTGTTTGAACGCTGTTTTTTTGAAAAGTCAGTTTGTTGAATTGACAACTGAGGCACCAGGCAGCGGTGTAGTCGACAAAAACAGTCTGGCCTTGTGCCAGTTTTTCTTGGACCGATTGAGCCGACCAAGTCAGCCAAGGCAGGTCTTGGCTCGCGCTTGAGGCTTGTCCAGCTTCTATCGCTGTGTTGGGGGTGTTGGTCCGCTCACTCAAGGAGGTGAAGCTAGATTCAGAAGAGGATCTCACCCCAATGATCCAGGCCGTTTGCAACAACACGAACAGTGACAACAGCAAGAAAGCTATTTTCGTGGACACCGTTTTTTCTGGGGTCTGAGATTTGAGTCGCAGACCGTAAGTCCATGCCGCAGCGCTTAGATTCAACAAAAGCATCAATTCAAGAACCATCGCTGTCAGGCCCACTTGTTGCGCCAACACCCAACAAAGCCATAAAACGGTCAAGGCCATGGGAAATCCAAGGCAAGCGCGAAAGGTCAGCATCCACGGGCCTGGCTTAGGGATGAGCTCAGAGGTTTTTGGGAACCAACCGATCAGTAAAATCGGAAAGGACAAGCCCAAAGCCAACATAGAAAACAAAAGCATGCCTTGCCAAGTAGGTAGGGTGAAGGCCAAGCCTATCGAAGCACCCATGAAGGGCGCAGTACAAGGTGAGGCGATTAAAACCGACAAGGCGCCGCTCAAAAATGATTCGATCAAGGGGTTTTTTGATCCCATAGAACTCAAAAATTGAGGAATGCTTTGTTGAACTTCAAAAACACCCCAAAGGTTGAGGGCAATCAAGGTGAAGAGAAGGCATAAAAAAACAACAAAGTTGGGGGATTGCAATTGAAACCCCCAACCCAATTGCGCTCCTCCTGCGCGTAGGAGCAAGATAAGGCCCCCTAGCGACAAAAGTGTGATCCAAATGCCTAGTGCGTAAGACTCAGCTAAAAACCGAGTTCGACGAGGGTCTTCTTTCTCTTTTGGCAGGAAGGACAGTGCCTTGATGGCCAAAACCGGTAAAACACAAGGCATTAAATTCAAGAGCAGACCACCTGCAAAAGCGCTTAAAAGTGCGATCAAAAGACTGGCCAAAGCAAGGCTGGTGGGTGCTGTGTTTTGTTCAGTTTGAGCATCCGATGGTGCTTTGGCCAATGGATCGACTTGGCGCGCCTCAAGGGCCGCCGTGGGCCAAGGCGAAGTCATGTTGACCACAAGGCGATAACTTTTGGGGGACTTGCTATCCGCATCGAGATCGATCATCAGCAGTGACCATTGTGTTGGACTTTGCGACCTGAGCTCTGAGACAGGCCACTCAAGTGTCCATTCCTCTTTGTTCCAGCGCTGAGCGGCTTTGACCTGTTCAAGCGTGAGCGTTTTGAGCAACTCGCCTTGTTCGGGAAAGAGATCAAAAAGATGGCCTCGACTCGACATGGGAAGGCCTTGGACATGAATGCTCAAGGGCGAGTCTTGCCGATGGGCATTGGCCAAAGCACGAGCAGAAGGGAGCTCTTTGGCCTGTGCCTCCAAAACAGATTGTGCCAATGGGTTGTCCGTGGATGAGCGAAGGTCTTGAGGCAAGGTGATGTTGAAGTCCCCTTCTTGAGGGATACACTCTTGTCGGCAGACCAGCCAAGAGGCGTGCAATTGAATCACGGCGGGTGCAGAGGTTTCTTTAAGGGGCTTTTGTAAAAACAAGGGTGCCAACAGCGTCACTCGGTTGGTAAAGCCATAATTGATGAGCTCTCCCAAAGCAATGCGCTCAGGTCTTGGCCAAAGGGTCTCTCCAACTTTGACGCCCTCGGGGCTTGTCCAGGTCAATTGTGTGGCGAGCCCCGCATCTCCTGGATTTTTCCAATAGGTGTGCCATTCTGGCGCATGTTGGATTTCAAGGGCAAGCCATTGATGAGCTTGGGGTGCGTTGTCGAGCAGGCCTGTAGGCGCGTAAAGTCTTAGGACCGCACTGACTTGTTCGGTTTTGACTGTGTTGGAGACGAAAATACTTTTGGAGCTTGTAGGGTAAGTCCATTGCGCCCAAGACGACATGTTGATGAGCAAAAGGGCCACAGCACTTGCTCTCAACACGCTTGGGTTCAAGGGCAAAGTAACCCATTTTTTAAGTTGAGAGAAAATACGATTGAAGCTTTGCATGTAGGTATCTAGGTGTCTTTATGGAACAAAAATGAACAACAATTCAAAATACTGGTCGGATTTAAGTACAAAAGATTTTGACTCACTTGCTATGGAATCATTTCTTGTGGTCTTGCCCATTGGGGCGACCGAGCAACACGGGCCGCATTTGCCTTTGTCGGTGGATTGTCTGATTGTCCAAGAAATCATAGCCGCTGCGTTGAATGGATTGGAAAAAGAGACGCCGGTCTTGGTCTTGCCAACGCAAAAGGTGGGCTTGAGCACGGAGCATCGAGACTTCAAGGGAACTTTAACCCATTCTCCCGAAGTGGTGATAAAAATCTGGATGGAGTTGGCGGATTGCTTGGCCCGCACGGGCGTAAAAAAATTGTTGCTCTTTAACTCGCATGGCGGCCATCAGGGCTTGATTGACCTGGTCGCCAGGGAAATAAGGGCCAAGCACGGCATGTTGGTGTACAGCTCAAGTTGGTACCAGTTGCCCATCGAGCAAAGAATTTTGGACATGTTTGATGCAACAGAGCATCGATTTGGCATCCATGCCGGCGCCATAGAAACGTCGATCATTTTGGCGACACACCCTGAGTTGGTGGACATCGGTGCTTTTGAGAACTTTACCTCTTCAGCCCAGGACAGGTCACAAAAATACCCGATTTTGGGCAACTCAAAAAGTGCCAAGTTGGGTTGGATGGTTCAAGATTACAACAGCAAAGGTGCGGTTGGGGATGTGCATCAAGCCAGTGCTCAGAAAGGTAAAGCTCTGCTTGACGGCGCAGGCTTGTGTTTGAGTCAGTTGATGTTGGAGATGTTGAGTTTGCCGCAGAACACGATCAAAACCTAATGGAGGCATGCGCTTTGGCGCATGCCCAGGCTCAGGCTCAGGCTCAGGC
>JBAXNB010000128.1:0-6895 GCA_037134015.1 Betaproteobacteria bacterium
AGCGGTTGGGTCTGGTCCATGATTTGCATGGCCGTGACCGAGATGCGGTCCAAGGCAGGTGTCACCGATGACATGAAGGTCTTGCCCTCCTCCGTGAGCACCAAGTGCGATTGATTGCGCTTGAACAAGGACACCCCCAACCAGGTCTCCAAAAGAGAGACCTGCTTGCTGATGGCGCCGTGCGTCACAAAAAGCTCCTTGGCCGCTTTGCTGAAACTCACATGCCTGGCCGCCGCCTCAAAGGCCCGCACCGCATTCAAAGGAGGTAATTTTCTCAAAACTTTGGACTCCTGATCCACCCACGCAGGCAAGGCGTGAACAAACGGACCGCTCTTGCCAAGCCACTTGATCACGCCATGAGCGTGAGTTTTTCTCTCAATAGATAAAAATCAATCTTTCATTATCCATGACTTGACCAATAAAAATAAGTCTAAGCGATAAAAAAACAAATTTTCAGTCTGTGAGTTTTAGTCTTTTGCAAGGCTTAAAATAGGTGTCCATGGGTTGAGGCTTTGATCAGCATGCCATGCAGATGCCATTGAAAAAAGTCGATTCAGCTCTTGAGCTCTTCACACGTGAGAATGGGCCGTGTCATAGCGGTCTTTGACTTCAAACTACAACGGGACACCCCATCATGAAAGCAGCCCCCTTTGATTACGTCTTGGCGCAGGACTTGGATGAAGCCTTGAGCATGATCGACGAACACGGCCCGGACGCCAAATTGATCGCGGGCGGCCAAAGCCTGGTGCCCATGATGGCCATGCGTTTGGCCAGACCGCAATGGCTGGTGGACATCAACCGCTTGGCTGAGCTCAAACACATTGAAATCAAGCAAGAACACGCTTTGATTGGTGCAGGGGTCAGGCAAAGAGACCTTGAATTGCACGCCCAGTTGCACCAACACGTCCCCCTGCTGAAAGAGGCTTTGGCCTGGGTGGGTCATCTTCAAACGCGCAACCGTGGCACCATCGGGGGCAGCTTGGTCTACGCCGACCCTTCTGCTGAATTGCCTTTGAGTGCGCTGATCTTGAACGCCAACATTCATCTCCAAAGCAAAGCCTCTGGCGCGCGTGCAGTTGGAGCTGAAGACTTCTTTCTGGGCCCCATGTTCACCGCCATCGCCGACGACGAGTGCCTCCATTCGATCGAATGGCCGATTTGGAGCGGCCCGCACATCGGCGTGGCCTTTGAAGAGACCTCCATTCGCAAAGGCGACTTTGCCATGGCCTCTGCGGCCTGTCAGATCCAACTCGAAACGTCTGGTGTGATCAAACGCGTGAGCTTTGGCGTAGGTGGCGTTGACGGCACGCCGCGTGTCTTTCCTCAATTGGCCATGCAAATGGTCGGTCAAAAATTCACCGACCTGGCCATGCAAGACATCGCCCATGCAGCCATCCAAACCTGCGACCCAAGTAGCGATATGCATGCCAGCAGCGCTTATCGCAAACATTTGGCCCAAGTTCTCCTGTGCCGAGTCTCACATCAAGCCGCCCAAATGGCCCTGGGTCATGCAAGCGCCAGCCAACATTGAGCGCTCCTTTGCTGACCCGCCTTTGACCACACACAGCCCCTACACCGAAAAGCATCCTTATGAACAACAAATTACCCATTGCCATCAACGTCAACGGCGTGCACTACGAACGCGAAGTAGAACCCCGAACCACTTTGGTTGACTTCTTGCGAGAGGACTTGGCGCTGACCGGCACGCATGTGGGTTGTGAGCATGGCGTGTGTGGCGCATGCTCGGTGCTCTTGAACGACGAAGCGGTGCGTTCGTGCTGCATGTTTGCCGTCCAAGCCGATGGCATGCACATCACCACCGTTGAAGGGCTGAGCACTCAAAGGGGACAGATGAGCATTTTGCAAGATGCGTTTTGTGAAAAACACGCTCTTCAATGCGGCTATTGCACCCCAGGCATGTTGGTGTCTTGCCATGCCCTGCTCAAGAGCAACCCCAAACCCAATGCCCAAGAGGTGCGAGAGGCCATCAGCTCCAACCTGTGTCGCTGCACGGGCTACCAACAAATTGTCGATGCCGTGATCTATGCCACCACCGATCACGCGTCAGAGCCCCAAGATGCGAAAGTGAGCTCCCATGTCAACTGAAAAAACCGCCTTCAAGTACATCGGTCGCCACCGTCGCGCCGTAGAGCACCAGCGCTTTGTTGTGGGCCAAGGTCATTACGCCGCGGACATCCACCGCGCAGGCATGTTGCACGTGGCCTTGATTTCAAGTCCCTACGCTTGCGCCAACATCCTGCACATCGATGCGTCTGCTGCCTTGGCCATGCCAGGCGTTCACGCCGTCTTGACGGGGGAGGAACTCTTTCAAGCCATTGATCCGATTTTGCCTGGCGTGGATGCACCCCAAGTGACCCGCTATCCCTTGGCCATCGGTACCGCACGGTATGCGGGAGAGTGGGTTGCTGCTGTCGTTGCTGAAACTCGTGCCTTGGCCGAAGATGCCGCAGAATGGGTGGACATTCAATATGAAGTGCTCGATCACATCATCAACCCAGAGCACGCTCTTTTGGACGATGCCCCCTTGGTTCACCCCAAGCACGGATCCAACGTGATTTTTCACAGAAAATTTGTATGGGGCTCGGTTGAAGAAGACTTCAGCTCCTGCGAACACCAACTGAGCTACCGCGTGCATTGGGCCAGGAACTCGACCGTGCCGATCGAGACCTTTGCTGTGGTCTGCGAGTGGCATGACGCGACCTCGGTCTTGGATGTCTGGGCTTCCATCCAAATGCCCAAGTTTCCCGACCAAGTGGCCAAAGCGCTCAGGTTGCCCGGCAACGCTGTGCGGGTGCACTTTGATGTGGACGTGGGTGGCAGCTATGGGGTCAAGCGCGGCTTGAAACACACGATCCTTGTGGCCTATTTGGCCAAAAAATTAGGCCGCCCCGTGCGCTTGATCGAGGACCGATTGGAGAACATGCGCGGGGGCGATATGCAAGGCCCTGACCGGATCTTTGATGTGACCCTGGGCTTTAACGCACATGGAGAAATCAAATGCATGAAGATGCATGCTTTGGAAGACATTGGCGCTTACTCTGGCCGCTCGCCTCTTCAATTGGGCAAACCCGTGGGCGCTATTGTGGGGCCCTACAAGATCAACAGTGTCGAGTACGATGCAAAGGCTGTGCTCACCCACAAAACCCCTCAAGAGGCGGTCCGCGGTTTTGGGCAATCCCCCACCAACTACGCCATTGAAACGGGCATCGATAAAGTCTCACGCTTTTTGAAGATGGACCGCATCGCGCTTAGAAAACTCAACATGATCAAGCACGATGAGTTCCCCTACCTGATTCCCAGTGGCACAAGCTACGACTCGGGCAATTATTCAGTGGTCTTGGACAAAGCGCTGCAAGAGGCTGGGCTTGAGGGTTTGCTGCAACAACGCGACGCCTTAAGAGCGAAGGGCATTCACGCGGGCGTGGGCTTCTCCACTTGTCTAGAGCCCTCAGGCGGCAACTCCTCCTTTGAGCCCTTGTTCAATCCAAAAAACGAGACCACGACCTGGATGGATTCTTGCCTGGTGCGAATTGACTTGTCTGGCAGCATCACCGCTTTGATGGGCACCTCCTCCTCAGGCCAAGCCCACGAGACCTTGGTCTCCACGGTGGTCGGAGAAATCCTAGAGCGCGAGCCCGACAGCATTCGCGTGATTCACGCAGACTCGTTGAACGCTCTGCCCTCCAACAGCCCTGTGGGCTCCCGCATGGCGATCATGCTTGGCGGTGCGGCTGCAGGGGCGGCCAAGAAAATACGCGCCAAATTGCTCCTCATTGCAGCTCATAACATGCAGCGCAGTGTGGACGAATTGGCCTTCGAAGGTGGCGGCGTGTTTGAAAAGTCCGCACCACAACACAAAATGTCCTGGGACGCTTTGGTTGAAATCGCCCACCGCAAATACCACTGCCTGCCAAGCGGTATGGAGCCTGGACTTCAAGAGAAATTTGTTTGGGAAGTTCCCACTGGCGGACAATTGCCCACCGAAGATGGACGGGTACAGATGTACCCCTGCCACTCCTTTGAAGCGCATGTGATTTTGGCCAGCATTGACCCCGGCACCTTCAAGGTTCAAATTCATCGCTACGTCTGCGGACACGACTGCGGCGTGATGATCTCCCCGGACGTCGTGCACGGCATGACCTATGGTGGTATTGCCCATGGCTTGGGAGCGGCTTTGATGGAGAAGTTTGCCTTTTCTGAAGAAGGGCAACTCTTGGCTGGGACCTTCATGGACTATCTCTTGCCCACTGCGCACGAAGTGCCCCCGATCAGCATTGTGGACCACTGCACACCCTCCCCCTTGACCGAGTTTGGACAAAAAGGCTCCGGTGAGGCGGGCTATTTGGGCGCACCTGCTGCGATTGCCAGTGCCGTCAACGACGCACTGGCCCCCATGGGTGCCAGCATCGATCACTTGCCCATGACACCTCAGGCCATTTGGAGTGCTGTGGAAAAATCAAAACTTGCTAAAGCCGCTGCATGAACTTGAAGCCTTTAGGCGATACCATCTCTCTTTGTCCTCTTTAAGCGAACGAACATGACTTTTCCCATTCACACCCAACGCATCCCCATCCCTGACGGCGAATTGGCCGTGCACATCCAAGGAGCGAGCGATGCGCCCGTGATTTTGATGGCCCATTCCATCTTATCGAGTGCGATGATGTGGCAAGAGCAGTCACAGTTGCTGAGCGCTTGCGGCTTTCGAGTCGTGTCAGCCGACACCCGAGGCCACGGCCAATCGACGGCGCCCAAAGGCCCCTACCACATGGATGACTTGGCCGAGGACTGTATCCGCATCATGGACTTTCTTGGCGTACCCCAAGCCCACTATGTGGGCCTGTCTTTGGGTGCCATGAGCGGTTTTGGTTTGGCCTTGTCGCATGCACCTCGGCTCTTGAGTGTGCTGCTGTGCGACGGTCGAGCCGACATGACGCCAGACTTTGCCAAGCCCTGGGATGAGCGCATGCACATCGCCCAAAACCAAGGCGTTCAAGCGCTGGCGGCACCCACGGTTGAGCGATGGTTTGGGCCTGAATTCATCCAAAACAACCCTGACATCGCGCAACGCTTCATTCAAACCGCAAGCGCTACGAGTCTAGAGGGCTTCATAGGCTGCGCCAAATCCATTCAGTCCCTTGATTATTTAGGACGTGTGCCTGACATCCAAGTGCCCATGACCTTGCTGGTGGGCGCCAACGATGGCCCCTTGCCTCAAGCCATGGGCCACATCGCAGGTCTTGTCAAAGGCAGCAAACTGGTCATCATTCCCAACGCGGGCCACTTGCCCAACATCGATCAAAGCGCACGCTTTAACGCAAGCATGATGCGTCATTTCTTTCAAACCTCCTAAGGAACCCACCATGAGTGAACACATCATCATCCAACAAGTCGGACGCATTCTTAAAATCACCTTCAACAGAAGCGAGGACAACGGCGTGTCTGACAGCATGGCCGCAGCACTCTCCAAGGCCGTTTTGATGGCACATGAAACCTCGGACATGGTGCTCTTGGACAGCGTGGGCCCAGACTTTTGTACTGGACGTGTTCGCGATGCGGGTCATCCACCTGCGCCTGAGGCTTACACCCGTCGCGCAGAATACGACTCTATCTTTAACAGCTACAAAGCCTTGCGCTCTTGCTTGGTCCCGGTGGTTGGCGTCTTGAGGGGACGGGTCATGGGCTTTGGAACGGCCATTGCCTCGCTGTGTGACGTGAGCTTTGCCAGTGATACCAGCACCTTCAACATTCCTGAGATTGCACACAATGTGATGCCCACCATGGTGATGTCAGCGATCTATGACCGCATGAACCGCAATGCAATTTTATGGATGGCCTACTCGGCCGACTTTATCGACGCTCACAAAGCGCTGTCTTACGGCATCGTGAGCAATGTGGTGAGCGAGGACAAGCTCAACGAAGAAGTGCAAAGATTTTGCGACCTGCTGCTCTCAAGGCCAAGGCCAGCGATTTTAGGTTTGAAAGAGTATTTAAGGGTGGCTCCTCGCATGGACGAGCAAGGCGCCATCGATTACGCCAGAAGCCTTCACTCGATGGTCAACACGGCGCAAGAGATGAAGAAAAAGGCCCATTGAGAGACGCCTCAATGTAAGATCCTTGGGGTACGAAGGACTGCCTTGCAGTGGCTTTGCATCCCATTGAAATATGGATCAACATCAAGCGCTTGTCCCTCAAGAAAATCCGTGGTCAATTTTTTAGTTTTTTTAAAAGAAGTCAAATCAAATGGAAATCATCGGAAAAAAAATCATCCCCTCCAAGCGTGAAACTGTTTGGCATGCATTGAACGACCCGGTTATTTTGAAGCTGTGCTTGCCTGGATGTGAGTCGGTGGAGAAAACTGACACCGATGAATTCAAAGTGATCATCAAAACCGCCATTGGACCCTTGAGAGCGCGTTTCCAAGGCTCCTTGAAAATGACCGAAGTCAACGCCCCTGAATCGTGTGTGATGCTCTTTGAAGGTCAAGGCGGTGCAGTTGGTTTTGGCAAAGGCTCTTCCAGTGTCACGTTGCGCACGGTGGATGGAGGCACGGAGTTGTCCTACGAAGCCAAAGCCCAAGTGGGGGGTAAATTGGCGCAGGTCGGCTCTCGTTTGATTGACAGCGTGGCTAAAAAAATGACCGATGACTTCTTCAAGGCCTTTGAGAGTCAACTCAACCCAACCCCCAGTCCACCGAGCTCGGCGGTGGTCAGCTCCATCTCAAGCCCAAACCCAAACCCAAGCCCAAGTTCAAGTTCGTCCACAACAGCTGGCACCTTGGCCACCCAAGGCCATGTTGTGGCAAACGCGAGCAAAAGTGCGACGACAAGTGTTGATGAAGCCCATCGCCATGCTTACGTGGTCCCGGCTTGGTGGC
>JBAXNB010000129.1:0-6851 GCA_037134015.1 Betaproteobacteria bacterium
AACGAGCTTGAAGTGTTACAGGCAAATTCATGATGTCTTCTTGAACTTCTTGACTGTAATAAATGATGGAATATGCAATGACTATACAATAACAAATATGTTATTATCGAGCAAGAGAAAATTGTTCTTCAAAAGGACATTCTTAAAGAAGGATTAGACCTCCTGAGACTTTGGTTCGATTCCGCCTCGGGCCACCAAAATCAAACAATGCCCTGTATCTAGCGAGACAATTTCTTATGGGACCATCGTTTTGCGGTTTTTCTCCTTGAAACTAGGGTATTGAATAACAGCCGGAAGATCTTTATTTTGAAAGAGAGATAAAAGCTTTAAAGAGGGACCGATAGGTTTTTTCTCCAGTTTTCCGTTTTTGAACAGTTGAAGTACTTGTATTGAGAACAAGTGCAAAAATTGCCTGACGGCGAAAATTCCTGACCGTGATCTGCTTGCCTTGCGTGCGGCAGACCAAGGGCAGATCAAGGGGTGGATGGAATTCTCTCGTGCTTAAGGTCATATTGCACTGAGCCTCAATGGACACAGGCCTGTTTGAAAATAACTTAAACAAGTTTTAAATAAAGCCAATTCGATGTGTAGAGAATATAATTTATCCAAAGTGCGTAAAAAATCCTTAAGCTGTAGCGCCAAAAAAGAGCAGCTTTTTACGGGCTTCCAATTTTGAGGTACCTATGATTACGTTTGAAGTGGTAGAGGCCAATGGGGCCATTCGTGAAGTTCAAGGCAACGAGGGGGAGACCCTTTTGCAGGCGACCTTGAACGCTGGGATCGATGGATTTGCGGCGGAATGTGGGGGTTGCTGTGTGTGTGCGACATGTCACTGCTACATTGACGAGAGTGACCTGGACAAAATGAGCGCACCGGCCTCTGATGAAGCTCAGATGCTGGACTTTACCGCCACGGAGAGGCTCCCCACGTCAAGGCTGGCTTGTCAAATCAAATTGTCCTCAGAGCTCATTGGCATCAAGGTGCACATGCCTGAGCGGCAATACTGAGCTCATCCGCTCATTTCAAGACCCAAGGCATCCCCAATCTTGCCCAGAAAACCTTGGGGTTTTGATGGCCAGGCGGCTCTTCAAGAGCCCCGCATGTTCAATAAGTGTAGACGCCTTGGCCGGTCTTGCGGCCCAAATGACCAGCGGCCACCATTTCTCTTAAAAGAGGAGCTGCTCGGTACTTGCTGTCGTTGAACTGGTTGAAGTACACCTCCATCACGGCCAAGCAAACATCCAAGCCCACCATGTCCGCCAAGGCCAAGGGGCCAATCGGATGGTTGCAGCCCAGTTTCATGCCGGTATCGATATCTTCGGCGCTGGCAATGCCCTCACCCAAAACAAAGAGGGCCTCGTTGATCATGGGCACCAAGATGCGGTTGACCACGAAGCCTGGTGCATTTTTAACGGTGATGGGCGATTTGCCCAAAGTTTTGGCCAGTTCGATGACCGCTTCATGCGTTGCATCGCTGGTTTGCAACCCGCGAATCACTTCCACCAAAGCCATCATGGGCACGGGGTTGAAGAAATGCATGCCAATGAACTGCGCTGGGTGTTGGGTGACTTGAGCCAGTTGTGTGATGGAAATGGACGAGGTGTTGGAGGCCAAAATGGCCTGGGCTTTCAAGTGGGGCTTGAGGAGGTCCAATATTTTGATTTTGAGGCCGAGGTTCTCTGTGGCCGCTTCAATGACCAAATCGCAGTTGTTCAAGGCGTCGTATTGCGTGCTGGTTTGGATCAAAGACAAGGCACGGGTTTGGTCTTCGGGGGTGATTTTTTCTTTGCTCAGCAGTCGCTCAAGGCTGTTGGCAATGGTTTTTTTGCCTCTGTCCAAGGCCTCTTGAGCGATGTCCACCATCATCACGTGAATGCCTGAGACGGCGCAGGCTTGAGCAATGCCGCTTCCCATGGTGCCAGAGCCAACAACGCCAACGGTTTTGATGTTCATGATTGAAAAGCCTTTTTAAAAGTGAACACGGGGACTGCCTTGTGGTCAAAGAGTCTGACCTTGCATTTTAAGGCGCCTAACTTTCTTGGCGCTGATGAGGTGAACAATTCAAGGGCCAAAGTCGCCTTGTGCAAGGGTTTTGAGGGGTTTGGTGTAAAGCGCGGCTTGTTCAGAGGTGCTGGGAGAGTTCAAAAGCTGTAAATGCTGAGATAATAGAGGGAAACCAAGATAAATTAAATAAGAATATGAGTTCATTGCCCAAGCACATCGCCATCATCATGGATGGCAATGGAAGGTGGTCCAAGAAAAAATTCATGCCCAGAAATGTAGGGCATTTGATGGGTGCTTCCAATTTGCGTGCCGTTGTGCGCGCCTGCGTTGAAAAAAATATTGAGCACTTGACGGTTTTTGCGTTCAGCACCGAGAACTGGCGTCGCCCTCCAGAGGAGGTGGCCACCCTGTTTGATTTGTTTGTACGCTACTTGAAGTCAGAGATTCGTGACTTGCAATCCCAGGGCATTCGCTTGAAGGTGATTGGCGACCACTCGGCCTTTCCCAAGGAGTTGCAAGACCAAATTGACTCGGCCTGCGCGCTCACCGCACAAGGGCGGGTGCTCACTTTGACGGTGGCCATCAATTACGGTGGCAAGTGGGATATTTTGCAAGCGGTGCAAGCCTGGCAACGGGCACACCCCTATGACAGCTTGGAACAGCTGAGCCAGGATCAACTGACCCCTTATTTGTCCACCTACCCTTTGCCAGAACCCGATTTGTTGATCCGCACCGGCGGCGAGTCAAGGCTCAGTAACTTCTTGATTTGGCAAACCGCCTACACCGAGTTGTATTTCACGGAATTGCTGTGGCCGGATTTTGATGCCAGGGCCTTGCAAGATGCCTTGGACTCTTACGCCCTGCGCATCAGGCGCTTTGGTAAAACCGATGAGCAGGTCAAGCCCCTTCTTGCAAAGACGACCCAAAGAGGCGTTAAAACACCATAAAGTGGGGTCTCTTTTCAAAGCCTTTCAGCTTAACGGACTCGGTGCATCAAAGCATGTTTTGGCGGGTTAGGACAGCCCTTGTAAAATGCCAACATGTTAAAAATAAAAGACCACTTATTCGATGCCCTGGTGGCTTGCCTTGAAGACTTGGGCGAAGGCCTGGGTGCGAAAGCAGCCTTTGAGTCGCCCAAGATGGCCTCACATGGCGACTTGGCCGTGACGGCGGCCTTGTCTTTGTCCAAGGCCTTGAAAACCAATCCCAGAGACTTGGCCCTTCGGCTCAAAGAGGCCTTGTCGCAAACACCTGCATTTAAGGAGTGGGTCCAAAGCATAGAGATTGCAGGACCTGGTTTTTTGAATTTAAGCCTGAAGCCAAGCGCCAAGCAAGCTGTCGTGAGCGAGGTCTTGACGGCGTCGAGTCGCTTTGGCGAAAAGACCCCAAGGGCGTCTCGCGTGTTGGTGGAGTTCGTGTCTGCCAATCCAACAGGGCCTTTGCATGTGGGGCATGCCAGGCAGGCTGCACTTGGAGATGCGCTGTGCAACTTGTTTGAGACCCAAGGCTTGAGCGTGCACCGAGAGTTTTATTACAACGACGCCGGTGTGCAAATTGATACCTTGGCCAACAGCACATGGTGCCGCATCCATGGCATCGAGCCAGGTCACTCCGATTGGCCCGAGCAGGCCTATCAAGGCGACTACATCGCGGACATCGCCAAGGCTTATTTGGCCAAAGAGCGCGTCAAATCCGATGACCGAGAGGTGAGTGCGAGCGGGGACCCCGAGGACATGGAGGGGATCAAAAACTTTGCCGTGGCCTATTTGAGGCGCGAGCAGGATTTGGATTTGTCAGCGTTTGCACTCAAGTTTGACGAGTTTTATTTGGAGTCCAGTTTGTACACCTCCGCCAGAGTGGAGAAAGCGGTGAGTGACATGGTGAAGTCTGGGCACACGTATGAACAAGACGGCGCCTTGTGGCTCAAGTCCACTGACTTTGGAGACGACAAAGACCGGGTGATGAGAAAGAGCGAGGGGGGCTACACGTATTTTGTGCCAGATGTCGCCTACCATTTGAGCAAATGGGAGCGTGGATTTGAGCAAGTGATCAACATCCAAGGTACCGATCACCATGGCACGATTGCGCGGGTGAGAGCGGGTTTGCAGGCGGTCTCGAAGGTGCGCAGTTTAGGCATACCACTTGGCTATCCCCAGTATGTCTTGCACACCATGGTGAGGGTGATGAAAGGCGGGCAGGAGGTGAAGATCTCCAAGCGTGCGGGCAGTTATGTGACGCTCAGGGATTTGATCGAGTGGACATCAAGGGATGCGGTGCGGTTTTTCTTACTGAGTCGCAAGCCCGATACGGAGTATTTGTTTGATGTGGACTTGGCGGTGGCCAAGAACAACGACAACCCGGTCTACTATGTGCAGTATGCACATGCTCGTATTTGCTCCATCTTGATGAAAGAGGGCCTGATGCAACCCGCACGCGAAGACGCTGAGGTCTTTGACGTGCGGGCTCTAGACAAGGACGCGAGTGGCCAACTGGACTTTGAGCGACTGTTGAGTTTTGATGTCTCACCCTTGGAGAGTGAGGTCGCGCAACACTTGATGCTCATCCTTGCCAAGTACCCCGACGTCCTAGAACATGCCGCGCAAGATTTGGCGCCTCACGATGTGACGTTTTATTTGAGAGAGTTGGCAGCGAGTTACCACAGCTACTATGACCAAGAACGGATTTTGGTGGAGGAGGTCTTGGTCAAAGAGGCGAGACTCGCCTTGATCTCGGCGGTGGCACAAGTGCTGCGCTGCGGCCTGCACCTCTTGGGGGTGTCTGCGCCTCTTAAAATGTAGATGCTGGTGGTTCTGATAGTGTCAGTGTTGCTGATGGTGCGTGTGGGGTTTGGGCTTGAGTTGGACTTTGCGTGAGGCCAGTTGTGCAAAAGACCTGAAAAAGCACAATAATCAAGGGGGTTGGCAGTTTTTGTGGGGTTCTCAGGCGATTTTTCTGAAAGCCTTGGTGTTTGTTGTTGGCTACAAAAAAGCATTTCTAGAGATAAAAAAAGTAATTCATGACCCCTATCCTCGATCTCCAAGGCAAGCGCAAGCCCAAACGTAACAGCAACAGCGAGCGCGGAGGCACGCTGCTCGGTTTTATCTTTGGTTTGATTGTCGGCCTAGGCGTCGCCTTGGCTTTGGCGGTCTATGTCACCAAAGTACCCATTCCCTTTTTGAACAAAGGGCTGATTCACAGCTCAGAACAAGACGCGAGCGAGGACAAGAAGAACAAGGACTGGGATCCCAATGCGCCTTTGTACGGCAAGTCCAACAAAACATTGGACAAAGACAAAGCAGAGGACAAAGCCGACGCCTCTGGCAGCATCGATAAAGGCGGCATCGTGCCCAAAGAGGTCGATAAAAAGCCCGATGCGGGCAACCCCTTGTCGGGCATTTTGGGCACGTCAAATAGCTCGGAAGACAAAGACCCCTTGGGCGACTTGGCCAAGGCCAAATCGCAGGAGCGTGACCCCTTTAACTATTTTGTCCAAGCCGGGGCCTTTCGAACCCATGAGGAGGCGGACGTGCAAAAGGCCAAGTTGGCCTTGTCGGGCTTTGATGCGGTGGTGAGTGAAAGAGATCAGGGCGGCAAATCGGTGTTTCGAGTGCGCATCGGTCCTTTGACCACCAAAGACGATGCTGAGAAAATACAACAAAAGCTGAGTGGCTCCAAAGTCGACTCGGTGGTGATTCGAGTTCAAAAGTAATTCTTCAAAGGTCTGCACTATGCAAAGAAGACAATTTTCAACGGCCCTGGCCCTCATGGGCTCGGCGGTCTCTGGTACCCTCGCCCACGCGCAAGGACCGGCCAATGGGTTTGCCGAGGGCATAGATTATGTGTCTTTGGACAAGCGCAATCCCACCGAAAGCGCCAAGGGCAAAATCGAGGTGATCGAGTTCTTTTGGTACAGCTGCCCACATTGCAATGTGTTTGAGCCTCGCTTGGAGTCTTGGATCAAGAGTGCGCCAAAAGACCTGGAGATCAAGCGCGTACCTGTGAGGTTCAGAGACGACTTTGAACCCCAACAAAGAATGTACTACGTGCTCGAAGCCTTGGGCAAGATCGAGTCCCACCATGCCTTGGTGTTTCGCGCCATTCACACCGAAAAACTCAATTTGACAGGCGCCGACGCTTTGGCCAATTGGGCCGATAAGAACGGCATGCCCAAGTCCAAATTCATGGAGCTCTACAACTCTTTTGCGGTGGTCACCAAAGCCAAACGCGCGGCTCAATTGCAAGACGCGTTCAAAGTGCAAGGGGTGCCTGCCTTGGGCATCAATGGACGCTTTTACACCGACGGGTCCTTGGCTGGCTCCATGGAGAGGGCTCTGCAGGTGACGGAGTTCTTGCTTTCGGAAATTCGCAAAGGTCGCTGAACCTGGCTAGCCTGGCTTGGGCTCGTCTTTTGAGGTGTGGTTTCAAGCCCACGCTTTAAATGCGATCAGCGACACATTTACGCACGCTTCAAGCTTACAATTCAAAGCATGTATTGTTCAGCAAGATTCATGCCTTGAAAATATTTTCCAATGCGCTCCTTTGTTTTGCACTTCTTTTTGGCGTGCAGCTGCTCGCCTTTGCGGAGCGGGAGGACAAAAATCGTCCCATGAACATCGAGGCCGATGCCTTGGTGCACGACGACTTGAAGCAAATCACGGTGTTCACGGGCCATGTGGTGGTGACCAAGGGCTCGATGGTGCTCAAAGGTGAGCGCATCGAGATCAAAGAAGACCCTCAGGGATTTCAATTTGGGTTGATCACGCCAGAGCCTGGTGCCAGAGCTTTTTACCGACAAAAAAGGGAAGGCTTGAACGAGTTCATGGAAGGTGAGGCCGAGCGCATCGAGT
>JBAXNB010000130.1:0-6838 GCA_037134015.1 Betaproteobacteria bacterium
GAAAGGGGCACAAGGCATGAGCGAGATGTTCATCAAAACCATCCTCTACACCGATGAGCGTGGTCTGGCACAGTTCAAAACCGAAGAGCTGCCCCTCTTTGAAGGCAAGCCTGAGGCCAGGCTTTCAAGCCTACAACCCAGTTCGGGCTACCAACTGAGAAAGAGTCCCGTTGGTTTTAAAAGTCAGTTCCACTGTACCGGTGCACCCCAGTGGGTGTTTATCTTGAGCGGCGAGATGCACATTGGCTTACAGTCCGGAGAGGGCAAGACCTTCAAAGCGGGTGAGCACTTTTTCTCTGCAGACACCTTGCCTGAAGGGGCCGTTTTTGATCCAAAGATCCACGGCCATTGGAGCTGCCAAGTCGGCCCCGAGCCCTTGGTGACTTTGTTTTTAAGAGAGCCCTAAAGAGCACCTTGAAGGGGCCCCTATTTGCTTTTTGCAAAAAAGGCCCCTTGGGTTCACTTGACCAGGGCTGCACCTGCTTTGGCGACCACCTCGTCTTGTGAGCCTGTCCCGCCAGAGCAGCCAATGGCGCCAATCAGTTTGCCGGCCTCCACCAAAGGAATACCTCCCCTAGAGGCAATCACATCGTCCAGCGTTCCCAGATAGGGGTTGCTGGCAATGCCCAACTCAAAGAGTTTTGTTTCGCGTCTGTATTTGGCGGCGGTGCGAGCCTTGTGGATGGCGATGTCGATGGAGGCAATTTGTGCATGGTCCATTCGCTTCATCGCTACCATCTGACCATAAGGGTCGGAGATGGAACAGATCAATTTCCAATCGCGCTTTTGGGCTTCTGCCAGGGCAGCGCTCAAGACTTGATCGGCTTTTTCCAATTTGATGGGTGTCCCAAAAGGCAAGTCAAAGGGCATTTTGTCAGGGATGACATCGGCCGGGTTGGCTGGCGCTTGCGCACTCGCCAGTTGGGTGCTCAAGGCGACAAGCCAAGTGGCGGTGATCAAGCTGCAGCGGATAAGAAGTGGTTTCATGTCTTTGTGTCTCCAATTGAATTTTTAATAGTTTCCCCATGCAATATCCGCTCATGCCATGGCTTGTGCATTTGGGATTTACCCTTGTTCTGTGAAGAAAAGACAGACAAAAGCCCTGGCTCGCCTTGGATGGTGATAGGTTGCACCTAAAATGACCAAGATTGTCTGGGACAAGCCTCAGCTCATCTTCGCGAGGGTGCTTCATCGCTTTGACCCAGATGCAACGTGCCGGCTCAAGTGTCCACTGATGTGCTCTTTAAGTGCTAACAAGGTGCTCTTGAGGTGCTCTCTTAGCTTGCACTTTGACCGTGCGGAATTTTTTAAACCAACGAGTTGATTCGAAGGCCTGACCCCAACATGTTCACTTTTACCATCCTACCCGCCACGCAACAGCCAACAAACTCTCTCTCCAAGCTTTGGGGGCTCAAGGGTTTTCGTGCACCTTTGACCCATGGTCTTGGTTGCGCCCTTGTTGCACTTGTCATGTCGATGTTTTCTCTTCTCACGGCCCAGGCACAAACCTACCCCTCAAAGCCCATCTCCATCGTGGTGCCTTTCCCTCCGGGTGGGCCCACCGACTCCAGCGCCCGATTGATGGCGAGGTTTTTAACGGCTCACTTGAAGCAGTCCGTGGTGGTTGAGAACAAGCCGGGTGCTGGCGGTACGACGGGCAGCACCTTGGTAGCGCGATCTGTGCCCGATGGCTACACCTTGCTTTGGGGCAGCACCAGCAGTTTGGGTGTTGCTCCTGCCTTGTACCCCAAACTCAACTATCAACCCTTGAATTCTTTTGCACCCTTGGCCATGATCGCGCGCTCGCCCGTCATTTTGGCCTCTCGCGCTGGTCTAAAGGCCAACACCTTGAAAGAATTCATTGCCTTGTCCAAAGAACAAAATCTGAGCTATGGGTCTGCTGGAAACGGTTCTTTGAACCATCTGGTGGGGGAGTGGCTCAAAAGTGAAGGGCACTTTGAGATGCTGCATGTGCCCTACAAAGGCGGTACCCCTGCATTGAACGACTTGCTAGGAGGGCAAGTGGACATGACCATGGAGACAATTCCTTCGATCTTGCCTTTTGTGAAATCCGATCGACTGAAAATTCTCGCTACCGGTGGGCGCAGCCGTGCACCCCAATTGCCGCAAGTCCCCACCGTGCGAGAGGTGATTGGTGGTGAGTACGAGGCTTATTCTTGGGTGGGCTTGGTGGCGCCGATTCAAACCCCCGTGGAGGTTTTAAAGGTTCTCTCAAGCGCCATTGTGGCCTCTGAAAACGACCAAGCCTTTCAAGCCGAGATGGCGCAAACGGGTCTTGATCCAGTGAAGAGTTCCCCCGATCGTTTCAGGGCTGACATTGAGAATGAACTGAAGAAATGGGGCAAGCTCATCAAGGACTTCAAGCCCGAGGTGGATTGATGTGGATGGATGAGGATGGATGAGGATGGATGTGGAAAGATGAGGAAGGATATGGGTGATTCATTTTTTTCTACTGCACCCTTTTCTTTAGCTTGGAGTAAACTTCCTCTGCCTACGTTTCGATCTCCATCGTTTCAACCCTTAGAAGAGCCACCATGTTTGAACTGAATGTGACACATGATCCCAAGCGGCGCTCTTGGCTGGCGTCAGCCAATGAGCCAGACACGCCTTTTCCCATTCAAAATTTGCCTTTGGGAGTCTTTTTAAAGGATGGACAGTCGCATGTGGGTGTGGCCATCGGAGACAGGGTTTTTGATCTCACCGCGGCCCAGCACTTTAACTTGTTCACTGGGGATGCACTCATTGCCTTACGGGCTTTGCGCTCAGGCACCTTGAACGCCTTGATGGCCATGCCCGAGTCTTTTGCCAGCGCTTTGAGGAAGCAACTGAGCGAGCATTTGGTCCAAGGCTCTGGCTCTCAGACCATGATGACCGCTTTATCAAGCTCTTTGCTGCTGGAGCGCGCCAGCCTTCAAATGGGTTTACCCGTCAAGATTGGCGACTACACCGACTTCTTGACCTCGCTGTACCACACCGAGCGTCACGGACGCTTCAAGGGTTTGAAGGATCCCTTGCCAGCGGCCTTCAAGTCCTTGCCCATTGCTTACCACTCGAGAGCTTCCTCCATTCGCGTGAGTGGCACGCCAGTCGTGAGACCGCGTGGTCAGTACAAGGATGCCAGCGGGGCTCTTAAATTCGGCCCTGCACCCATGATGGATTTTGAGTTGGAATTGGCCGCCTATGTGGGGCAGGGCAATGAACTGTCCAAGCCCATTGCTCTAAAAGACGCGGCCCTGCATGTGTTTGGTTACTGCTTGCTCAACGATTGGTCGGCCAAGAGCGTTCAATGGTGGGAACAAGTGTTGGGTCCTTTTTTGGGCAAAAGTTTCATGTCCTCCATCTCAGCTTGGGTGGTGACGAGTGAAGCTCTCAGACCGTTCAGATCCAAGCCCCAGCCTAGGCTGGGGCTTGGATCTGAACGGTCTGAGAGCTTCACTCGTCACCACCCAAGCTGAGATGGAGGACATGAAACTTTTGCCCAAAAAAGGACCCAACACTTGTTCCCACCATTGAACGCTCTTGGCCGACCAATCGTTGAGCAAGCAGTAACCAAACACATGCAGGGCCGCGTCTTTTAGAGCAATGGGCTTGGACAGTTCATTGCCCTGCCCCACATAGGCGGCCAATTCCAACTCAAAATCCATCATGGGTGCAGGGCCGAATTTAAGAGCCCCGCTGGCATCCTTGTACTGACCACGCGGTCTCACGACTGGCGTGCCACTCACGCGAATGGAGGAAGCTCTCGAGTGGTAAGCAATGGGCAAGGACTTGAAGGCCGCTGGCAAGGGATCCTTCAAACCCTTGAAGCGTCCGTGACGCTCGGTGTGGTACAGCGAGGTCAAGAAGTCGGTGTAGTCGCCAATCTTGACGGGTAAACCCATTTGAAGGCTGGCGCGCTCCAGCAGCAAAGAGCTTGATAAAGCGGTCATCATGGTCTGAGAGCCAGAGCCTTGGACCAAATGCTCGCTCAGTTGCTTCCTCAAAGCGCTGGCAAAAGACTCGGGCATGGCCATCAAGGCGTTCAAGGTGCCTGAGCGCAAAGCCCGTAAGGCAATGAGTGCATCCCCAGTGAACAAGTTAAAGTGCTGGGCCGCGGTGAGATCAAAAACCCTGTCTCCGATGGCCACACCCACATGCGACTGTCCATCCTTTAAAAAGACTCCCAAAGGCAAATTTTGAATGGGAAAAGGCGTGTCTGGCTCATTGGCTGACGCCAGCCAAGAGCGCCGCTTGGGATCATGTGTCACATTCAGTTCAAACATGGTGGCTCTTCTAAGGGTTGAAACGATGGAGATCGAAACGTAGGCAGAGGAAGTTTACTCCAAGCTAAAGAAAAGGGTGCAGTAGAAAAAAATGAATCACCCATATCCTTCCTCATCTTTCCACATCCATCCTCATCCATCCTCATCCATCCACATCAATCCACCTCGGGCTTGAAGTCCTTGATGAGCTTGCCCCATTTCTTCAGTTCATTCTCAATGTCAGCCCTGAAACGATCGGGGGAACTCTTCACTGGATCAAGACCCGTTTGCGCCATCTCGGCTTGAAAGGCTTGGTCGTTTTCAGAGGCCACAATGGCGCTTGAGAGAACCTTTAAAACCTCCACGGGGGTTTGAATCGGCGCCACCAAGCCCACCCAAGAATAAGCCTCGTACTCACCACCAATCACCTCTCGCACGGTGGGGACTTGCGGCAATTGGGGTGCACGGCTGCGCCCACCGGTAGCGAGAATTTTCAGTCGATCGGATTTCACAAAAGGCAAGATCGAAGGAATTGTCTCCATGGTCATGTCCACTTGCCCTCCTAGCAAGTCGTTCAATGCAGGGGTACCGCCTTTGTAGGGCACATGCAGCATCTCAAAGTGCCCTTCACTTTTGAGCCACTCCCCCACCAGATGGTTCAAAGAACCGTTTCCAGCAGACCCATAGCTCAGATTTTGTTCTTTGGACAAGGCAATGAATTCTTTCAAGGTGTTGGCCTTTAGACCAGCGCGAGAGGCCAAAATGACGGGCGAGCGCGCGATCATGGCCAAGGGTGCAAAAGAATTCAAGGGTTGATAGTTGAGTTTGGGGTACAAGGCAGGAGCAACACCCAAACTGCTGGTGCTGCCCCAAAGCAAGGTGTAGCCATCGGGCACAGATCGCGCTACCAAGGTGCTGCCCGTCGTACCGCCAGCACCCGGCTTGTTCTCAACCACCACGGACTGCTTCAAGTGAGCCGTTAAAAACCTCGCCATCAATCGGGCGCTGGAGTCGGTGGGCCCACCCGGAGGGAAAGGCACCACGATGGAGATGGGCTTTGAGGGGTAGGTTTGTGCCTGGGCCGTGAGAAGAGAAAACATCGACATGACAAGTGCAACAAGGGCGCAACCAAGACCATGGGTCAAAGGTGCACGAAAACCCTTGAGCCCCCAAAGCTTGGAGAGAGAGTTTGTTGGCTGTTGCGTGGCGGGTAGGATGGTAAAAGTGAACATGTTGGGGTCAGGCCTTCGAATCAACTCGTTGGTTTAAAAAATTCCGCACGGTCAAAGTGCAAGCTAAGAGAGCACCTCAAGAGCACCTTGTTAGCACTTAAAGAGCACATCAGTGGACACTTGAGCCGGCACGTTGCATCTGGGTCAAAGCGATGAAGCACCCTCGCGAAGATGAGCTGAGGCTTGTCCCAGACAATCTTGGTCATTTTAGGTGCAACCTATCACCATCCAAGGCGAGCCAGGGCTTTTGTCTGTCTTTTCTTCACAGAACAAGGGTAAATCCCAAATGCACAAGCCATGGCATGAGCGGATATTGCATGGGGAAACTATTAAAAATTCAATTGGAGACACAAAGACATGAAACCACTTCTTATCCGCTGCAGCTTGATCACCGCCACTTGGCTTGTCGCCTTGAGCACCCAACTGGCGAGTGCGCAAGCGCCAGCCAACCCGGCCGATGTCATCCCTGACAAAATGCCCTTTGACTTGCCTTTTGGGACACCCATCAAATTGGAAAAAGCCGATCAAGTCTTGAGCGCTGCCCTGGCAGAAGCCCAAAAGCGCGATTGGAAATTGATCTGTTCCATCTCCGACCCTTATGGTCAGATGGTAGCGATGAAGCGAATGGACCATGCACAAATTGCCTCCATCGACATCGCCATCCACAAGGCTCGCACCGCCGCCAAATACAGACGCGAAACAAAACTCTTTGAGTTGGGCATTGCCAGCAACCCCTATCTGGGAACGCTGGACGATGTGATTGCCTCTAGGGGAGGTATTCCTTTGGTGGAGGCCGGCAAACTGATTGGCGCCATTGGCTGCTCTGGCGGGACAGGCTCACAAGACGAGGTGGTCGCCAAAGCAGGTGCAGCCCTGGTCAAGTGAACCCAAGGGGCCTTTTTTGCAAAAAGCAAATAGGGGCCCCTTCAAGGTGCTCTTTAGGGCTCTCTTAAAAACAAAGTCACCAAGGGCTCGGGGCCGACTTGGCAGCTCCAATGGCCGTGGATCTTTGGATCAAAAACGGCCCCTTCAGGCAAGGTGTCTGCAGAGAAAAAGTGCTCACCCGCTTTGAAGGTCTTGCCCTCTCCGGACTGTAAGCCAATGTGCATCTCGCCGCTCAAGATAAACACCCACTGGGGTGCACCGGTACAGTGGAACTGACTTTTAAAACCAACGGGACTCTTTCTCAGTTGGTAGCCCGAACTGGGTTGTAGGCTTGAAAGCCTGGCCTCAGGCTTGCCTTCAAAGAGGGGCAGCTCTTCGGTTTTGAACTGTGCCAGACCACGCTCATCGGTGTAGAGGATGGTTTTGATGAACATCTCGCTCATGCCTTGTGCCCCTTTC
>JBAXNB010000131.1:0-6728 GCA_037134015.1 Betaproteobacteria bacterium
CTCACGCTCACCCCTAAGACTGCGCCAGATGGGCAAAAGCCAACGATGCGCAGCTCAGGCGTGATCGACAAAGCCACCTCCCCTGCCCGACCCCTAGGAGGCGCTCGGACCACACTTGCGACCAACACGTTGAACCCCTCAGTGAGCGCCAAAACCGGTGCAACACGAACTGCAGTGGCCTTGAAGAGTGCCAGCAAACCCATGCCCCTCTCTAAGCCCATCAACTGCGCACTTTCCTTGGAGATCAAGGCAAACACCTTGACGCCATTTGACAGCCTCAAGCCCGCCCGAAGCGCCCCGTGTTTGGGACTCAAGGAGACCAGTTCACAGGGCAGTTGATTACGCATGCTGGTTCGAACATGCAAGCCTTTGAGGCTTGAGATCGTGGTCTCCTCCAAGGAGGAGGACTCCATTTTTTCGAAGGCCTCACGCCTGGCTTTTTGTAGGCTGGCAGCGGCAAGAAGTAAATTTTCTCCAGCCTGTGACAAGGAAGCCCCTCCTCCACCGGCGCCTCCAACCAGCTTTTCCAACAAGGGCACACCGGCCAAGTTGCTCAAGGTGTCCACCGCCTGCCAAGCCGCCTTGTAGCTCACCCCCACCTCTCGGGCGGCTTGTGAGATGGAACCAGTCTGGCGAATGCTTTTGAGGATTTGAATTCTCTTGTCCGTGCTTTCCTCAGACAATGCTGCTTTGTAGCGCGGGCGGATGGTTTTCATGACCGAGATCCTGTGGGGTGGCGGAAAGGTGAGTATACTTCGCTATTCTTTTTTGGAATAACGAGAAACGCTGCATGTTGAAATTTTTGATCTTCTTGACGCTAGCTGTAAGCTCGAACATCATGCTTGCCCAAGATCTCACCTTGGCAGTCTCCAGCAACTTTGCCAAACCCATTCAAAGCATCTCCTTCAAATTCACCCAAGAGACTGGCGTCAAAGTCAACTACTCACTGGGGGCAACGGGGGCACTTTACGCACAAATCAAATCAGGCGCGCCCTATGATGTGTTTTTATCAGCCGACGCATCAACACCGCGGAAACTGATCACCGAGGGTTTAGGCATCGCCTCCTCAAACTTTACCTATGCAAGAGGCCAACTGATCCTTTGGAGCAAAGACCCGACTTTGGTGGACAACAAAGGCTTGGTCCTTCAAAGTGGCCGATTCAAAAGCATCGCGTTGGCCAACCCCAAGCTCGCCCCCTACGGCCAAGCTGCACAAGAAACGCTTGAACACCTCGGACTGGGCCAAGCGCTCAAATCAAAAATGATCTTGGCGGACAACATCACCCAAGTTTTCCAATATGTGTCGTCTCAAAATATTCCACTCGGCTTCATTGCAGGCTCACAACTTCCCAAGGATGAAAGCGGCTCGGCGGGTTCTTTTTGGCGTGTGCCGAGTTCACTTCATGCCCCGATTGAGCAAGACGCCATCTTGCTCACCAAGGGCACTCAGCATGCAACCGCACTTCAATTTTTGCACTTCCTGAAACGTCAAGACATCAAAGTCCTCATCAGGTCTTCAGGGTACGACATTTGAAAGACCACCCAAGCATGTTCGAGTTTTTTTTAGAGGACAGCACCCTGAGCGCCATCGGCCTGAGTTTGCAACTGGCCAGCGCCACCACCCTGGTGCTTTTGGTCTTTGCTACACCCCTGGCTTGGTGGCTGTCCAAGGGTGCAAGCTGGTTGCGCTCATGCGTGAGCTCGGTCGTCGCCATGCCCATGGTCTTGCCACCCAGTGTCTTGGGGTTTTACTTGCTGGTGTCTTTTGGCCCACAGGGGCCCATCGGCCACTTGACGCAACTCATGGGACTGCAAGGTCTTAACTTTACCTTCTCTGGCCTCTTGATCGGCTCTTTGATTTACTCTTTGCCCTTTGCAGTTCAGCCCCTGCAAAATGCTTTTGAAGCCATCGGTACGAGGCCCCTTGAGGTCGCGGCCACGTTGAGAGCTTCGCCCCTGGACACCTTCCTCCATGTTGTGTTGCCTTTGTCAAAACCAGGCTACTTGACTGCTGGCGTGTTGGTGTTTGCGCACACCGTGGGGGAATTTGGCGTGGTGTTGATGCTGGGGGGCAATATCCCCGGAAAAACTCAAGTCCTGTCCACCAAAATTTATGGTCATGTGGAAGCCATGGAATATGCTCAGGCCCATTGGCTGGCGGCCATGATGCTTGTGTTTTCATTCTTTTGCCTGTTGGCATTGGCCGGACTAAGAAAACAAGCGAGGCCAACACGTGTCTGATTTGAACATCCAACTGCGCCTTCAAAAAGCCTCTTTTGAATTGAACATCGACACAGTCCTACCTGGCAGCGGTATCCACGGTATTTTTGGCGCCTCAGGCTCAGGCAAAACCACCTTGTTGCGGTGCTTGGCAGGACTTGAAGGTCAAGCAGTTGGAAGGATTGAAATTGGCGAGGAACGTTGGCTCGACAGTCAAAGGCAGCTTTTTGTCCCCGCCTGGAAAAGAGAAGTGGGCTATGTCTTTCAAGAGGCCAGTCTGTTTCCTCATTTGAATGTACTGGGCAATCTCAAGTTCGGACTCAGCAGAGCCAAAACCCCTGCAGCGCAAGTCGCCTTGAACGAAGCCATCGATTTGCTTGGCCTGGATCGACTGCTTGAGCGCCACACCAGCGGGTTGTCGGGAGGAGAAAGACAAAGGGTGGCCATTGCAAGAGCGCTGGCCACGCGGCCCAAACTCTTGCTCTTGGACGAACCCTTGTCTGCAGTGGATCAAAGCAGAAAAAACGACATCTATCCATGGATTGAAAAGCTGACCTCTGAGCTCAAAATACCCATCCTCTTGGTCACTCACGCCATAGAGGAAATAGCACGTTTGACACAACACCTGGTGATCCTAGAACGCGGACAAGTCCTGTGCGCCGGGTCCACCTCTGACTTGATGTCCTCGCTGGACACACCCTTTGACTTTGGAGATCAAACAAGTGTTCTGTTCAAGGGACAAGTTCTAGAGATTTCGAGCGAATGGAACCTGGCAAAGATTGCTTTTGAGGAACATGGTTTGTGGATCGAAAATCAAAATTTCTCGCTCCATCAAATGATCAAAGTCAGATTGCTGGCCAAAGATGTGAGTCTCTCACTCAGTAAACCCCAAGACACCAGCATTCAGAATTTACTGGCCTGCAAAATCACGGGCCTGGACCAAGCACACAGCGCCTCTCAATGCCTGGTTCAATTGCAGTGCGGGTCAAGTCGTTTGCTGGCAAAAATCACCAAAAAAGCCTCTATCCACCTCCAACTTGGAGTCGGCATGCAACTGTGGGCCCAGGTCAAATCGGTCGCGATCGCGCAATGAGCCCCGCCCATGAAGCTCGAGACACCATGAAAACTTAAGTGTTGAAACATGAGCAAAAGCATGGCTATAACTCCTTGCTCGTTTCAATTAAAAGGGTTGATCCTCTTGCAAAAAATAGAAATCTTCATGAACATGGAGAACCATCACAACACCTCATAGATTGCCAGGAGACTGACCCATGAATTTAAAATCAAAAGCCACGTTCACTTACTTGGCCATGTTGTTGTTTTCCACCATGACGCACTTGGTATGTGCTCAAAACTACCCGAGCAAGCCCGTCACGTTGATTGTTCCATTTGCAGCTGGAGGCCCCACAGACATCGTGGCCCGGTCCCTGGGTGCGACCATGACCAAGATCATGGGTCAAACGGTTGTGGTCGATAACAAGCTAGGTGCAGGCGGCACACTTGCAGCTGCTTTTGTGGCCAATGCCCAGCCAGATGGATACACCCTGCTGATCCACCACAATGGTATGTCCACAGCACCCGCTTTGTACCGCAAACTGTCCTTCAACCCCCTGTCAGATTTTGAGTACATTGGACAAGTGGTTGATGTCCCCATGACCTTGATCGCAAGAAAGGACATCCCCGCTAAAAATCTGCCAGAACTGATCGCTTACATCAAACAAAACTCAAGCAAAATCAACCTCGCCAATGCGGGACTGGGTGCTGTTTCTCACCTTTGTGGCATGTTGTTTCAAAAGGCCATTGGCGTGGAGTTGACCACTGTGCCTTTTTCAGGAACTGCACCCGCCTTGAATGCCCTTCTTGCCGGTCAAGTCGACATTCTCTGCGATCAAACCACACAAACCACGCAACACATCAAAGCTGGAACTGTGAAAATGTTTGGCGTCACCACCAAGGAAAGAATCAAGGCTCTGCCAGACTCCCCAACGCTCAGTGAGGGCGGTTTAAAAGATTTTGAAGTCATCGTTTGGCACGGCGTGTATGCCCCGAAAGGAACACCGCAAGCCGTTTTGGAAAAAATAGGCAACACGCTTCGAAGCGCCACCAAAGATCCCAGTTTTATGGCAAGAATGGCTGACTTGGGTGCCGAATCTGTAACTGACGCCAAACAAACCCCAGAAGGACTTAAATCTTGGCTGCAAGCAGAGATCAACAAATGGGGCCCCGTCATCAAGTCCGCTGGCGTTTATTCAGATTGACATTGAAGAGGACTTGGAGCTTGCTATGATCGATCACCTTGATCACATCGTTCTGACCACACAAGATGAGGCCAAGTGCATCGACTTTTATACCCGAGTTTTAGGGATGACCTTGGAGCACTTTCAATCTGGTACGCCGCTGGTACATCGAAAAGCTTTTAAATTTGGACATCAAAAAATCAATCTGCATGTGAAGGGACATGAATTTGAGCCCAAAGCTGCTTTTCCCCAACCGGGTGCACTGGACTTGTGCTTCATTGCAAGCATTCCTTTGGCACAAGTGATTGAAAAAATCAAATCCTCCCCATGGCCGATCATTGAGGGACCCGTTCAAAAGACCGGCGCCACTGGGCCATTGATGTCCGTGTATTTGCGCGATCCCGATCAAAATTTGATTGAAATCAGTGAATTGATCCAAGCGTAAAAGAATTTCTCAGGGCTTCCAGCCCGGAGGCCTGAATAGATAGCCAAAAATCTCTTTAAAGGATCTTGAACCCCTCAGGTCTAGAAACAAAGCTTTCCACTCAAAAAATTGAACAACGAGGGGGTTCTTGCTCATGAGAGGCTCTGTCAAGCCATATTGGATCGCAATGGCTTGATCTTCGGCTTTGTACGTTCCAAACAAGCGATCAAACACAATCAAGACGCCTCCATAATTGGCATCGATGTACTCCTCATTAGAGGCGTGATGGATTCTGTGTGCACTTGGGGTGTTGAGAACATGCTCTAAAAAGCCCAACTTAGGGATCCAAGTGACGTGCAACCAAAATTGATACAGCAAATTTAAAGTCACCACTTCATAAACTGCATTGGGAGACAACCCTAAGAAAACCATAGGCAGAAAAAACAAAAGCGTCCCCATCTGTTTGCCAAACATGCCCAGTCTGTAAGCGGCCGAAAGATTCAACTCATTGGAGGAATGGTGAACGGCATGGTTGCACCAAAACCACCGAACACGGTGACTTGCTCGGTGCATCCAGTAGTAACAGAAATCTTGCAAAAGAAACAATGCCAAAAAAGACAGCCAGCCGTCCATGACCAATAGATTTAACTTGTGACTTTCCGCCCAAAAAAGCACAGGTGCAGCAAGCGTTAAAGGCAAGAAGAACTGAACCAACAACCTGCCAAACAAATCGCTCAAAGACACCAGCATGGAAGACCAATCAAACTTCGATTGAACATGAAGGTAAATCGCTTCAACGAAAGAGCAGACCAATACAAGTGGCAAAAAATACTGCAGCAAAAAAAATTGGAAATCGGTCATGCCTAAAAATAAAGTCTTTTGATCATTATTGACTATACTTGGGGTCATTGCGCACAAATACCCATGAATTCCCTTAATGATGATTATCAATTTTAGAGCGCTTTTGACCCAACATACTTGGGCTTATTTTTTAGTCTCGGTCATGAGTTTGTTTTGCACTTTGACACAAAAAAGCTTCTCTGAGAGCTTGGACCATGAAGGCACGCCGTACAAGTTAAGCACAGGAATCTACAACATCACAGAGCCCAAGATGACACCTCGAGCTGGTGAAGACGTGAATCTAAGAGCAAGCTCTTTCTTTGGCAACACTTGGCTTGGAATTTATCAAACCCAAGACAAAACGTTCAGTCAGACTCGCATGGGATGGGACTCTTCTTACGATCTTGGTGGGATCAGAGTGCAACCCTCCCTTCAAAGTGCAGCAGGAGGTTTTTTGGGTGGCAGTGTAGGCATCGAGACAGGTGAACATCTTTTTACGGGCGTAGGCCTGGGACGCACCAACTTAAAAAACTACTTCAATCTGAATTTTGATCCCAACGACGCATGGTCGATGAGTGCAGGATACAGATGGAGTGCCCAAAAATCCATTTCACTACAAATTGTTCACGACAACCGTGAACATCCTGATCAGCAACATGTGCATCTGGTTTATAGAACACCATTTCTTGAAGGCGATCGATTTTTAATCGATTTACTCTATAAAAGTGGCAGTGTTGAGAGTCAATTCGTTCGAAAATACGGTTTGATGACGGGTGTGGATTGGGGTCCATTGGGTCTTCGCTTGGCCTACGATCCCAAAGTCAATTTCAGCAATGCCGACATGAAAAGGTTCATAGTTTCTTACCGATACTGAAAAATACCGGATTTCAACATCCTGGCAAGGCGGAAAATTGAACTATGAAAAAATTAACCCAATGCTAAAATAAAACGCTAGCGTTTGTTCAACACTCTTACACATCAAAATGAAACTCTACACATTCAACAAA
>JBAXNB010000132.1:0-6727 GCA_037134015.1 Betaproteobacteria bacterium
AAGTTCAGCATCTCAATGCCCCGCATTCAACGACGGGCCCTTGGAACTGGGTTGACCGGGGATCCGAAGCCTCACCTCGACCCAGGCAAGCAAACGGTTGATGGTGAGCGCAGAAATCATGTAGAGCACGGTCACGGCCAAATAAATCTCAATGCCTCTGGAGGTCTCTTCTTGGGCTTGCATCGCAAACATGGTGAGTTCGGTGATGGAGACAGCAAAAGCCACCGAGGAATTTTTCAACAAATTCATCGACTCGCTGGTCAGGGGCGGCAAAATGATCCTGAACGCTGCTGGCAACAGCACATACCGGTACAGTTGCCAGGTCTTGAATCCCAAGGCCATTCCTGCATAGCGCTGGCCTTTGGGCAAAGACTCTATGCCAGCTCGAAACTGCTCGGCAATTCTGGCTGAGGTGAACAAGCCCAAAGCGATCACCACCAACCAAAAAGAAGAAAACTGCTGCATCGCAGGAAACAACTTGGGCAGCACAAAATACCACAAGAAGATTTGCACCAACAAAGGAATATTTCGAAACAACTCCACCCAAGCTTGCCCCAAGCGAGACAGCACTGGCGCGCCTTGCAGGGTTCTCATGACGCCGATCAAAGCACCACAGGGAATGGCCACACACCAAGCGGCCAGGGCAACACCTAGCGTCCATCCCCAGGCTTGGAGCAACCACTCCAAATAGGTTCGACCGCCACCGTCATCTGTCAAGAATACCTGCCACTCAAGCGTCATCGGTCAAAGCCTTGAAAAATTCAAACCCCATTGAACAAAAGGGCATGCTAAGTGTTTCAGCATGCCCTCTTGGCGTCAAATGGACACAACAACTGCCCAATTATTTCTTGGCATAGTCTTCCATGGGCTTGTCATTGAGGTTGGCCCAAGTTGCACGGGTGGTCTCACTGGCTGGCAAACCCACACGTGTGTTTTTAGGCGGAATGGGTTGGACAAACCATTTGTCGTAGGACTTGGCCAAGTCACCTGATTTGGCCATCTCACGGATGGTGTCATCGGCCACTTTCTTGAAAGCGGCATCGTCTTTTCTGATCATGATGGCGATGGGCTCGACGGACAACACTTCACCGACAATTTTGTAGTCAGCAGGGTTCTTGGACAAGGCGATGTTGCCAGCCAAAATTTGTCCATCCATCACGAAAGCATCGGCGCGTCCAGACTCGAGCAATAAAAAGCTCTCTGCATGGTCTTTGCCAAACACTTCCTTGAAGTCCACACCAGCGGCTCTCTCGTGTTTACGCAAAATTTGCACCGACGTGGTTCCCGTGGTGGTTGCCACATTCTTGCCATTCAATTGGTTGATGCTCGTGATGCCCGAATTGGCTTTGACCGCAATGCGAACTTCCTCCACATACGTGGTCAACGCAAAGGACACATCCTTTTGTCTTGCGGCGTTGTTGGTGGTAGATCCACACTCAATGTCGACGGTTCCGTTTTGAACCAAAGGAATCCTATTTTGGGAAGTCACGGAGACGTACTTGGTCTCTAATTTTTTCCCTACAGCTTTCTCAACATTGGCAATGATTTTTTGGCACACATCGATGTGAAAACCTACATACTTGCCGTCGCCCAGGGTGTAGGACAAAGCGCCAGAGGAGTCGCGGACCCCCATGGTGATTTCGCCAGACGCTTTGACCTTGGCTAAGGTGTCATTGCTTTGAGCAAAAGCAGTGCCTGCTCCCATGCTCATACCCCAAGCAAGCACTGCGGCACATACAGTGAAGGGTGTTTTTTGAAAAATTCTCATGATCGGTTTTCTCCAAGGATACGTACAAAATGGTTTAGGCTTCAGTTTATACAGATTTGGCCACAATTTCTCCTCCACAGCGCACCAAAACCTTGTTTTTTGGCCAACACTTGCACAAAGTCCTTGTTGTCAAACCGTTTGAATGCCTAATTTGGCAAACAAAGCTTGATCCCCCTCCCATTCCGGGTTGCCCGTTGTCAAGAGTTTGTCACCATAAAAAATGGAATTGGCGCCTGCCAAAAAGCACATCGCTTGGATCGCCTCACCCATTTCCTGGCGGCCAGCCGATAAACGCACATGCGCTTTGGGCATGGTGATTCTTGCAACGGCGATGGTTCTGACAAACTCCAAGGGATCCAAGGGCTTCGTTTCAGCAAGCGGCGTACCTTGCACATGCACCAAATGGTTGATGGGCACTGAGTCTGGATAGGGACCTAGATTGGCCAATTGGTGAACGAGCCCGGCTCTTTGCTCTCGGGTCTCACCCATGCCAACAATACCTCCACTGCACACATGCATGCCCGCTGAACGCACACTCGCTAGGGTCCTTAGGCGGTCTTCATAAACTCGGGTTGAAATGATGTCGCCATAAATTTCAGGAGCGGTATCCAAGTTGTGGTTGTAATAATCCAAACCCGCAAGCTTCAAAGCTTTGGCTTGTTCTGAGCTGAGCATCCCCAAGGTGCAGCACGTCTCAAGCTCCATGCCTTTGACCGCAGAAATCAGAGAAGCCACTTTTTCTACATCCCGGTCGTTGAGCTCTCGCCATGCCGCCCCCATACAAAATCGGCTGGCCCCATTTTTTTTGGCCTCTAGGGCTGCTGCTTTGACAGCCTCTACGTCCAGCAATTTTGAGGCCTCTACGCCAGTGTCGTAATGGGCTGACTGTGGGCAATAGCCACAATCCTCAGGGCAACCGCCGGTTTTGATGGACAGCAAGCTTGAGAGCTGCACCTCATTGGCCGAGAAATGCTCGCGGTGAACACCTTGCGCCTTGAACATCAAATCATTGAAGGGCAAGTTGAACAAAGCCACGATCTCTGCAAGCGTCCAAGTCTCATCGTTGGTGGATGCGGCAAAAGGCTCTGAGGCGGCTTTGGGCTGAAAACTCATGCGCACTTCAAGAGGCTTTTGCGCAACTGAAGTATCAAGGCTGACGGCGGTTGTGGTGTTCATGGTTTGGGCAATGATAAAAGATCGGTCTTAGAATTTTAGGATTGGGTGGGTCTAGAATGAAGACCGGACTTGCAGATCAAATCAAATGGGTTTGGCCAAGTAACGCACATTGACCCCCTTCAACCCTTCGAAACCCAAGGTCTTATTGTAAAGCCTCGGGGGCTGAAAAAAAGCAAGCTCATGCGTCTGTGAGCTTGCTCCCCATCAGGGCCAAGCTTAAAGTAGTATATTGCGAATGTTCGCTTTGTCGTGGCCATTTGAAACCCACTTTTCAACCCTCCTCCATTTCAACTGACAACGACCAGGCAGCACAAATTTTCTTAATGCCCTCTCCATGAACTTGAACACCCCTCCTTCCGACTGGATCGCCCGAACGCTCAATGCAGTTTGGCATCCTTGCACACAAATGAAACAACACGAGCTGTTTCCACCCGTGTGCATCACAAGGGGCAAAGGCCCGTGGCTCTATTCAGATCAAAACGAGGCGTATTTGGATTGCATCAGCTCTTGGTGGACCAACCTCTTTGGGCATGCCAACGAACGCATCAACCAAGCCATCATCGATCAATTGAACAAGATCGAGCACGTCATGCTTGCTGGCCTGACTCACCCCAACGTCGTGGAACTTTCCGAGGAGCTCTCCCAACTCACTCAAGGGCACCTGGGCCATGCGTTTTACGCATCGGATGGCGCATCAGCTGTCGAGATCGCCCTCAAAATGAGCCACCACTTCTGGAGGATACAAGGTCGAGCTGATAAAAAAGAATTCATATGCCTCGCCAACGGCTACCACGGTGAGACCTTGGGTGCATTGAGCGTCACCGACGTCCCCCTGTTCAAACAGGCCTATGCCCCACTGATTCAAGGTGTACATGTCGCTCAAACCCCTGATTTTCGCAAAGCTCCCCCTGGAGTTGGGGCACAAGAATGGGCACAAATGGCAGCTCAGCATTTAGAGCAATTGCTTGAGTTGAACCACACCAAAGTTGCAGCGGTCATATTAGAGCCTTTGGTGCAGTGCGCTGGACAAATGGGCATGTATGGCGCCATTTATCTTCAACTCGTGCGCCAGCTTTGTGATCGTTTTGAAGTACATTTAATTTGCGATGAAATCGCTGTGGGTTGTGGACGCACAGGGACTTTTTTTGCGTCTGAAGCGGCGGGTATATGGCCGGACTTTTTAACCCTCTCTAAAGGCATCAGCGCTGGCTACTTGCCCTTGTCACTGAGCTTGACCACTCATAACATTTATGAAGCCTTTTACGCAGACACCATGGCCGAGGGCTTTCTTCATTCTCACTCTTATACCGGTAATCCCTTGGCTTGTGCTGCTGCACTTGCCAGTCTTCGTATTTTTAAAACCGATGAGGTCTTGATAAAAAATGAACAAAAGTCTCTTGACCTGAAGGCCGCTTTCTCTTGGGTAGACAACGATGATCGCTTGATTCATTTTCGCCAACAAGGCATGATCTTGGCATTTGATCTCAATGCGAGCACCTTTGCTAGCCACCCAAAATTTGCAAGTCAACTGTTCAAGCAAGCTCTCAAACACCAACTCCTTTTGAGACCCATTGGACAAACCGTTTATGTGATGCCTCCTTATATTTTGGACACCGAACAAATTCACTGGATGGGTGCACGCATCAAATCAGCGCTTGTTGCCACCCTAGATGAACACCTGAACCCCTAGAATCAGCTCGCTTCTTTATTCATGAACTCAACTCCGCAACCACCTTTTTTAGCGATGCAAGAAGCAGAAAAGGGCTTGTTGAGCTTAAAAACACAGGGTCTCTCTAGAGCGCACAAAGTGGCTCAATCAGCTTGCGACGCCACGCAGATGTTCAATGGACAGCGGTACAAGACTTTTTGCTCCAATGACTATTTAGGTCTGGCCAATCACCCCGAGGTGATTCAAGCGGCTCAAGAGGCCTTGTCTAGATACGGCGTTGGAAGTGGTGCCTCTCACCTCATCAGTGGGCATCAAGAGCCCCATGAGCAATTGGCGCATCGGTTGGCAGATTTTCAAAGAGCGCACATACCCCATGTTCACACACTCACCTTCTCCAGTGGCTACATGGCCAACTTGGGTGTCATCACGGCAATTTGCCAGTTGTCCAATTCCACGCAAGACTTCCCAAAAGAGTTGACTTCGATTTACTCTGCAAGACTCAACCACGCATCGATCATTGATGGCATTCGATTGGCCAGCAAGGAGTCTACCGTCAAGTTAACGATCTTTGACGTTGAAGAGCTCCAAGCATTGGAAAACGCTTTACAAAGCGATCCGAACAAGCGCAAGCTCATCGTCTGTGACGGCGTCTTTAGCATGGACGGCAATCTAAGCCCTGTGGACCGCTTGCTGGATTTGGCCGTGCGCTATGACAGCTTGCTGCTGATTGACGACGCGCATGGGTTTGGCGTCTTGGGCGACAAAGGACACGGCATACTGGAACACATGAATCTGTGTTCTGAACGGCTCCTCTACATCGGCACACTTGGTAAAGCCGCGGGCGTCATGGGCGCATTTGTCTGTGCCAACCAAACCCTCATTGACTGGGTGTTTCAAAAGAGCCGGCCCTATGTTTACACAACAGCCTCTCCACCTTCTTTGGCCGTGGCAACTCTAAAGAGTTTAGACATCATCGAGAGCTCTGAGGGACAAAAGAAGCGAGCTCATCTGCAAGAGTTGATCCTTTACTGGCAGACACACCTGCATCTTCAGCATTGGCATGCCCTTAAAAGCTCGACCCCCATACAGCCTTTGATCGTGGGTCACACGCCATTGTGTGTATCGATCGATCAAGAACTGCAAGCTCTTGGGCTTTTGATCCCCGCGATACGACCACCGACGGTTCCCCATGGTTCTGCAAGACTGAGGGTGACTCTCTCAGCCAAGCACACCTTGCAAGACATTCAAGCATTGATTGAAGTGTTGATGCGTCTTGAATCAAAGTTCAATTCTTCATGACACCCTCAAATTATTTTGTAACGGGTACGGACACCGAGGTTGGAAAAACCCTGGTTGCGAGCGCTTTGATCCTGAAAATGAGAGGGCTCTTTCCTCACCTGAGAGTCGGTGGGTTCAAGCCTGTTGTTGCAGGCACATACCTCAATGCATCGGGCAAGCGATGCAACGAAGATCTTCTAAGTCTCATCGCCGCAAGTGGACTTGAGAACATTCAATCTGATATCTGCCCCTACATCTTGGACGAGCCTGCAGCACCGCACTTGGTTGCACACAAGATGGGGCTCGCCTTGTCCATGACAACCATTTTAGAGTCTTTGGACAACAGACAATCTCAATGTGATGTGGTGATTGCTGAAGGTGCGGGTGGATTTCTCGTGCCCTTGAACGATCAGGAATTGTTGGCTGATTTTGCCGTACATCTGAACTGGCCTGTGGTCTTGGTGGTGGGTCTGCGCTTGGGATGCCTTCATCACGCCTTGAGTACCCTTGAGTCGATTGAAAAAAGAGGTTTAAAGCTTGCTGGATGGGTTGCCAACACCATTGATGCGCGAATGGGTCTGATGAATGAAAACATTCACGATCTTCAAAGCAGAATTCAAGCGCCTCATTTAGGTGTGATACCTCCACTGCCCTTGGTTCTGCAAAAGAAGCCCAACATGCCCTACTCTGTTGCCGCCATGGAATGGGCCAGTCAATTTCTAAAATTGGTGTAGTTCCATGGCTCACGCAACTGCAGACCGTTGCATCAAAATTGCAGACCCTGATATGAACACTTCCTTTTCTTTTCGCAGTTGCATATCTTTAATTTCAAGAAC
>JBAXNB010000133.1:0-6680 GCA_037134015.1 Betaproteobacteria bacterium
GCTCCACCAAGCCATGGGGGTAATCGATGCACTCGACACGCCAAGGCACGATGTCGTGGACATCGATGCCCAACTCCTCTTGCAACTCTCTGCGCAGGGCTTGTGAGGCATCTTCGCTCGCTTCAAATTTACCGCCCGGAAACTCCCAATAGCCCTCGTACACCTTGCCTGGCGGTCGAGAGGTCATGAGAAAGTCACCCGATGGCGAGAACAACACGCCCACCGCCACTTGGATGAGCTTTTTAATCTCTTGGGGGTTTTGCCTTTTAGGGGGGTTGACAGCGCTTTGAGAGGCCAGTGGGTCTGCAGCAGGGGCTGCAAGCCAAACGCTTCTCAAGCCTTGGTCCGTCATCACCTCACCTCCCGGCACGAGTCCCGGAAAACTCTTGGACGGGCTCATCGCATGTTCAGCTCATGGTGAGCGTTGGCCTGTTGCCTGGACGAGTTGATCTGTCTGCTCATGCACTCAAATTCATGCGCCCGGCATAGTCCTTGGCAAACTGAAACGCCACCCGACCACTTCTAGATCCGCGCTCCAAAGCCCAAAGCAAAGCCTCTGGCTTGGCGTCTTCAAAGTGCTTTTCTGGCACCTTCATGAAGTGCAACCATTGCTGCGCAATGCTCCAGTACTCATCTTGTGAGAAAGGATAAAAGCTGATCCACAAACCAAACCGCTCTGACAAAGAGATCTTCTCTTCGATGCCCTCCCCAGGGTGAATCTCTCCGTCCACGGAAGGCGCGTAGCTCAAGTTCTCTTTCATGTACTCGGGCAGCAAGTGGCGACGGTTGCTGGTGGCGTAAATCAACACATTGGGCGTCGTTGAGGCAACGCTTCCGTCAAGCATGGACTTCAAGGCCTTGTAGCTGGACTCGCCCTCCTCGAAACTCAAGTCATCGCAAAAGATCATGAATTTTTCTGGTCTTTGGCTGACCAATTCCACCAAGTCTGGCAAATCCACCAAATCCGCCTTGTCCACCTCAATCAAACGCAGGCCCAAATGCGCGAACTCGTTCAAACTGGCTTTGATCAAAGACGACTTGCCCGTTCCTCTGGCACCCGTCAAGAGCACGTTGTTGGCACCTTTGCCTTGGATGAACTGGAGTGTGTTGCGGGTGATTTTCTCTTTTTGTAAATCAATTTCTTTCAGGTCACTGAAACGCAAATTGGCCACATGCATCACCGGCTCCAGCACCCCATGACCGCCTTGGCGTTTGCGGTAGCGATAAGCCGTGCTTTGGGTCCAATCGGGCTGGGACAAAGGCTTGGGCAAAATCGCTTGGAGCTGGTCCATTAATTTTTCGGCACGAGATAAAAATTGATCTAAAGAATTTGACATGCTGCTCTTTAACTTCTGTAATCCGCATTGATGCTCACGTACTCATGGCTGAGGTCACACGTCCAAACGTGTTGCGCCTGCAAGCCACGACCCAATTGAACCCTGACCGTGATGTCTGCTTGCTGCATCACCCTTTGGCCATCGGCCTCCAAATATCCAGGGTGTCGCCCGCCTTGGGTGGCCACGTGCACATCGTCCAAGTAAAGTTCAATCAAAGACGGGTCCAAGTCGTCAATGCCCGCGTAGCCCACGGCCGCCAAAATTCTCCCCAAATTGGGGTCACTGGCAAAGAAGGCCGTCTTGACCAAAGGAGAATGGGCAATGGCATAGGCCACCTTCATTCATTCCTCGTCACTGCGTCCTTGCTCCACCAGCACGGTGATGAATTTGGTCGCCCCTTCTCCGTCTCGAACGATCGATTGACAGAGCTCAATGGCCACCTCCTGCATGGCGTTAAAGAGCTCCAAGCCCAAACCCGACTTGAACTGCGTGATGGGCCTGTTTTGCGCCTTGCCAGTCGCCATCACCACAAAGGAGTCGTTGGTCGAGGTGTCTCCATCCACGGTGATTCGATTGAACGAGGCATCGGCCAAAGCCTTGGCCAAGGCCTTCATGCATTCAGGAGAAACACTCGCATCGGTCGCCATGAACCCCAGCATGGTGGCCATGTTGGGCTTGATCATGCCTGCCCCTTTGGAGATGCCTGTGATGCACACGCGCTGCTCGCCCAGCATCAGCTCACGACTCGCCGCTTTGGGCACGGTGTCGGTGGTCATGATGCCTGTGGCTGCATCGCCCCAGCTGCTTTGCCCCATTTGGTCCAAGGCCTTGGGCAAATGGTCAATGATGGTTTGATGGGGCAAGGGCTCCATGATCACGCCAGTCGAGAAGGGCAGCACTTGCTCAGGGGAGATGTCCAGCAACCTGGCCAAGGCAATGCAAGTCGCCCTCGCTCGCATCAAACCCTCTTGCCCAGTGCCCGCATTGGCGTTGCCCGTGTTGATCAAGAGCGCACGGATACCATGTCCCGCTTGCAAGTGGGCCTGACACAGTTGAACCGGTGCCGCACAAAACCTGTTTTGGGTGAAGACCGCACCCACCGACGCGCCCTCCTCCAAGACCATGACCGTCAAGTCTTTTCGGGCGGCTTTCTTGATCCCCGCCTCTAGCACTGAAATCTCTAAGCCCTTGATAGGCCTTAAAGCGTCAACATCAGGCGCTTTTAAATGGACTGCCATGGATCAAACTCTCCCCTTGAAAATGGTATGGGTCTTTCATGTTGACCCTTGTTCATCAACTCAAACGTCCATGGCAAAACTTGTACTTCTTGCCGCTCCCGCAAGGACAAGGCTCATTGCGACCAACCGGTGTGATCGGCGCTTGTACGGGTTGAGACAACAAGCTTGCAACATCCAAGGTCGTTTGCACCTCCCCACTTTCGTCAGGCGCGCTGTAGGTCACATTGGAGATCTGTTCAGCCTTTTGCTCCAAACTTTGAGCCGCCTCTTGCAGTTGATCCTGGGACTGGATTTGAACCGTCATCAGCGTCTTGGTCACTTCGTTTTTGACAGAATCGAGCAACTGACCAAAGAGCTCAAAGGCCTCTCGTTTGTATTCTTGCTTGGGTTGCTTTTGTGCATAACCCCTCAGGTGAATGCCTTGCCTCAAGTAATCAAGTGCCGAGAGGTGGTCTCGCCAATGCGTGTCAATGCTTTGCAACAACACCAAACGCATGAAAGGCATGAATTGATCCAGGCCAACTTGTTGGAGTTTGGACTCAAAGGCATGGTGGGCCGCTTGAAGGACCCACTTTTTGATGTCCTCACCCACCAAGCTGTCAGAGGTCTGGACTTGCGACGACAAATCCAAACCAAGCAGCCATTCGGCTTTGAGCACCGCTTCAAGGCCTTTGATGTCCCACTGCTCGTCCAAGGTGTCGGGGGGGACAAACTGATGGACCAAGTCATCAAAACACCCTTCTCTCAAAGACGCGATTTGAGCGGTCAAATCGCCCGCATCCAAAATATCATTTCTCTGTTGGTAAATCACTTTTCTTTGGTCGTTGGAGACGTCGTCGTACTCGAGCAGTTGTTTGCGCATGTCAAAGTTTCTGGACTCGACTTTTCTTTGAGCGCTCTCAATGCTTCGAGAGACCATGCCCGCTTCAATCGCCTCGCCCTCTGGCATTTTGAGGCGGTCCATGATCGCTTTGACCCGGTCCCCCGCAAAAATGCGCATCAAGGGGTCATCCAGACTTAAATAAAAGCGAGAAGACCCTGGGTCGCCTTGTCTCCCAGATCGCCCGCGCAGTTGGTTGTCAATGCGCCTGGATTCATGGCGCTCTGTGGCAATGATCCTCAACCCCCCCAAAGACTTCACCTGTTCATGATCTTGGATCCACTGGTCTCGGCGCTCTTGCACTTTTTGCGCTTTCTGCGTGGCTGAGAGAGTCTCATCGGCCTCAAGAGTGGCTATGGATTTTTCAATGTTGCCGCCCAGCACAATGTCCGTTCCTCGACCAGCCATGTTCGTGGCAATGGTGATGGATTTGGCGGCACCCGCTTGCGCAATGAGGTCAGCCTCTCGTTCGTGCTGCTTGGCGTTGAGCACCTGGTGCGGTAAGCCCTCTTTGACCAAGAGCTCCGCAATCAATTCTGAGTTCTCAATCGACGTGGTGCCAACCAAGACAGGTTGCCCGCGCTTGTAGCACTCGGTGATGTCTTGAATGGCCGCCGTGTACTTTTCTTGGGTGGTCTTGTACACGCGATCGAGTTGATCGTCTCTGTGGCTTGAGCGGTTGGGAGGAATCACCACTGTCTCTAAACCGTAGATCTCTTGAAACTCATAGGCCTCGGTGTCAGCCGTGCCCGTCATGCCCGACAACTTGGTGTACAAGCGGAAATAGTTCTGAAAGGTGATCGACGCCATGGTTTGGTTTTCAGCTTGGATGGCCACCCCCTCTTTGGCCTCCACCGCTTGGTGCAAACCATCGCTCCAACGCCTGCCCGACATCAAGCGTCCCGTGAACTCGTCCACAATCGTGATCTCACCACCTTGACTGACGTAGTGCTGGTCTTTGAAAAACAGGTGATGGGCCCTCAAGGCCGCGTACAAATGGTGCACCAAACTGATGTAGGACGGGTCGTAGAGCGAGGCGCCTTCGGGCAACAGTTGGGCTTGCGTCAACAAACGCTCTGCATTCTCATGGCCTTGCTCGCTCAAAAAGACTTGGCGGGTTTTCTCATCCAAGGTGAAGTCACCCGCCTTGATGATGCCTTCGCCCGTCCTGGGATCCTCTTCACCAATTTGACAGACCAATTGGGGCACGATGGCGTTCATCGCGATGTAGACGGACGTGTGGTCATCGGCTTGTCCACTGATGATCAACGGGGTCCTCGCCTCGTCGATCAAAATCGAGTCCACCTCGTCCACGATGGCGTAATTGAGCTTTCTTTGCACACGGTCTTGCGCCTCATAGACCATGTTGTCTCTTAAATAATCAAAACCATACTCGTTGTTGGTGCCATAGGTGATGTCACAGCGGTAGGCGGCTTGCTTGTCTGCTCTTTGCAAATGGGGCAGATTCACCCCAACCGTCAGACCCAGAAAATTGTACAAACGCCCCATCCACTGGGCATCGCGCTGCGCCAAGTAATCGTTGACCGTGACCACATGCACGCCTTGGTCGCTCAAGGCGTTCAAATATACCGCCAACGTGGCGGTGAGGGTCTTGCCTTCGCCGGTGCGCATTTCGGCAATTTTGCCGTTGTGCAGGGCAAGACCTCCAAGCATTTGGACATCAAAGTGACGCATCTTCATGACCCGCTTGGAGCCTTCTCGCACCAACGCGAAGGCCTCGGGCAAAATCGCATCCAAGGTTTCACCTTGAGCCACACGCGCTTTAAAAGAGACGGTTTTGGCCCTCAAATCCTCATCGCTCAAGCCCTCCAAGGAGGACTCAAGCGCATTGATGCGCTCCACAGTTTTACGGTATTGCTTGAGAAGTCGCTCGTTGCGACTGCCAAATATTTGGGTGAGTAGGTTAAAAGCCATGAAAACGGTACGTGCAATTGCGCTTTGGTGAAAGTCCAAAGTTGTTGCCACACTTTCCTTTACTGAATCTCTCCATTTTAACTGGGAGAACAGAGATAATGAAGCCATGGATCCAAGCCAACCCAAAAAACCCGTTTCTGAAGAAAAAAAGCAGGCTTTGGACACCCAAGCCAGTGCTTTGGCCCAACTGCGTGCTCTGGGCTACTCCAAAGTGCCTCGTTGCGGCCCCCTGTTGCGGGGCAAGTCGGTGCAAGTGCTGAAGGCTGCTCAATCGGCTCCAGGACTTGCGCAATTGATCGCGCAAGCGTCCCGTTCAAGGTCTCAGGTTGACGACTTAACGGGATTGGTCCCCGCCTTGATTTTGAAACAAATTCATTCGGGCCCGATGGAGTCGGGCAACTGGATTTTGATGCTTAGAAGCGGCGCAAGTGCGGCCAAACTGCGACAAATGGGACCCGCCATTTGCGCCCATCTGAGGTCCAAGGGCTGGGACATCCAGTCCATCACGGTCAGAGTGATTCAAGCCTAGGCCCAACTGGTCAGCTCTGGTCTTGCATGCGCGACTCCTTAAGTGTCCTCTGAACCACTTGGTGATGACGAATTTCTCCCCTTTGTTGACCGGTCCTCTGGCTTTTGCAGCCCGAACAAGTTTTCCTGAAATGTCATATTGTTGAGATCTAAGATAAGCTTGCTATTTGAATCACTCAAGGCCATCGCTCAATCGCTTCATGACAGTATCAGTGGTTTCACCATTTGCAGGGTGGGACGCAGCCCAATTGAGGGCCGAGCGCAAGTCAGCGGCTGCTTTAGGTTCATGCAGCCAGCGCTCGTTATCAGGCATAACGGTGGCGGTTCGAACCATCCAAACACCCGGCTCGTGCTCTTCAACAAGAACCTGCCGCCCAGCGAATTGCTTGCCCAGTGAAATTTGACCGTTGGCGCCAACTACTTTTACAGAGGAATGTGATGAAAGAGCTCTCATTTCGTGCCTTACTAATATCGTGCTGTACGAATCGTGATTTGACAACCTAGTTTTGCCAAGTCTTTTCAATTTACAGTTAACCTAACCTGCCCAGCAGGGCTTGCCGACACCCCACTTTGTTCCCCACTTTCTGTTGAATCATATTTTTTAGTATCAGTGCGCCCTTTGAATCAGTCTGAAAATCTTTTAATGTCCAAGACTGGTTGCCAATTTAAATTAAAAACATCAAACTCTGGCAGTTTTACCAAGATCAGAGAAGTTACTGATTTTGACTGTTCCATCGGGGAAGCGTGCCACAACATCCAACT
>JBAXNB010000134.1:0-6657 GCA_037134015.1 Betaproteobacteria bacterium
GGTCTTGAAGGTCTGGATCGTGGGCGGTGAGGAAGAGGCCCTTCGCAATGCGCTCCAAGGTTTTGAGGCCCATACCAAGCTTGACATCACCTTGATCCATCGCCGCGAGCACTTGGATGTGGATCCGAAGCTCAGGGAAGCCTTTGAGGCAGCGCTTGCTAAAAGCCCAAGCACCCAAGTAAGTGCCCAAGTAAGTGCCCAAGTAAGTGGCCAAGCAGGCAGCCAAGAGACGGCTCACCTGACTCAGCAGCCAAGCTCCTTGTCCTTCAAGCACGGTCAAGTGGTGCGTTTGATGGGTCATGCCCCCGACAACTCGCCCTTGACGTCGCTGCAATGGGTCGATGCCGAGGGCAACATGCATGAGGCTGAGGTGGACCTCGTGCTGGTCAATTTAGGACTCTCCCCGCAGCTCGGCCCCATTGCGCAGTGGGGCGCTGCCATGCATAAAAAACAAATCACCGTCAACACCGAAGACTTCAGCACCGCTGTCCCAGGGCTTTTTGCTATTGGTGACATCGTCACCTATCCTGGTAAAAAAAAATTGATTTTGAGTGGCTTTCATGAGGCCGCCTTGGCCTCCTTTGGGGTGGCCAAATGGGTCTTGCAAAAGGATCGAATTCCCTTTGAGTACACCAGCGCTTCAAGCTTGCTGCAAGAGCGGCTTGGCGTGCATAAAAAATAGCCCTTTAGCTCTCTTGCTCTCTAGCTCTCTAGCCCGCGAAAGAGCTGACCCCTTAAAGGGGCGCTTTGACCATCACCACAGGCCCAAAGCCATGGTTCAAGGGCCCGTGCGCATAGGGGCTTGAGCGCCCGCCCGTCTTGACCTCTCGAGCGCCTTCGATGGCTTGTGCGATGAACGCCCGGGCATGCGTGAGAGAGAGCTCCATGCTCTGCCCTTTGGCCAAACCAGCAGCAATGGCCGACGACAAGGTGCAGCCCGTGCCGTGAACATTCAAGCTATGAATGCGCGGGCTTTTGAAGACCTGGATGTGCTGATCAGCACCGAGGTACACGTCCACCACCATCTCTCCTGGTAAATGCCCCCCTTTGACCAAGACCGCTTTCGCACCCATGCCTTGCAAGTCCTTGGCCGCACGCATCAAGTCCTCCTGAGCCATCGGCATGTAGCCGAGCAAGACCTGAACCTCGTCCAAATTGGGGGTGATCAAACTCACACGCGGGAACAGCTCACGCACGATCCCCTCCACCGTTTCCTCGTTGATCAATCGGTCCCCGCTGGTGGCCACCATCACCGGGTCCAAGATCACATTGCTCCACTGGTAGCGATCCATCGCCCAGGCCACCACCTCCACCATCTCAGGCGTGTGCAGCATGCCGATCTTCACCGCATCAACGCCAATGTCATCGCAAACCGACTCGATCTGAGACTTTAAAAAAGCACTGGGGATGGCATGGATGGCTTGCACACCTTGGGTGTTTTGAGCGGTCAAGGCGGTCAGTGCCGTCATGCCATAAACACCCAAGGCCGCAAAGGTCTTCAAGTCCGCTTGGATCCCTGCGCCTCCACCGCTGTCGGAGCCGGCAATGCTTAAAACTCTTTTGAAAGTCTGGGAGAGGGTATCAGTTTCAGATAACATAGAGGTCTTGTAAGCTTTTTATGGAGTGTTGGTAGACGTTTTGGACGTTGTGCAGAGGACTTCTAAAGGGCTGGATCAAAAAGCTGAACGAGTTGACTTCAAGATCAAAGGAACCACCATTCAAAGCATTGTGACCACGCACCTGAGCCAGCCTCAAAGAGAGCGCTTAGAAGGTATTTTAAAGCCTCTGCGAACCCCTTCATCGGCGCCTGCCGATTCATCCAAGCCTTTGTGGCCTTCTCAGACCTCAGCGCCCCTAGCACGCTCCATTTCTCCATGACCCACGCCAAACACACTGTCATCTTGGGTGCCGGTCTCATGGGACGCCTCATGAGTCTCGCCTTGCTTGAAAGAGGCCACCGAGTCGATCTCTATGACGCCCAAGGCCCTGATGCACAGGGCTCGGCTGCAGCAGTGGCCGCGGCCATGTTGGCGCCGATGGCCGAGTCGGCCATCACGGAGATGAACGTGGTGCAAATGGGCCGCCACGGCCTGAAGCGTTGGCCCGAGCTCCTAGCTCACTTGAAGGAGCCGGTGTTTTTCCAGCAAAAAGGCACCTTGATCTTGTGGCACTCGGCCGACGCCCATGAAGCACAGCGCTTTCATCAACTCATGGAGCAAACCCATGAGAGAGAACCCAGCCTTGAAAAGCCCCAAGTTTTGGATGCAAGAGAGATCGAGTCGCTCGAACCGAGCTTGTCCCAGCGTTTCCAAAAAGGCCTGTATTTGCCAAGCGAAGGACAATTGGACAACGCTCAACTCTTGAAAGCCTTGGGTAGCGCACTTTATCTCTACGAGGCCCAAGGGGCCTTGAGCCTGCATTGGCATGAACCCAAAGCCTTGGGGGACTTCACATGGGACGCGCCCAGTCAAGAGGGGCTCGTTCGCCTCTTTGACTGCCGAGGACTGGGCGCCAAAACCCAATGGAGCGAGCTGAGGGGCGTGAGGGGGGAAGTGATTCGCTTGCACGCGCCAGGTGTGCAACTGAGCCGACCGACTCGCTTGATTCATCCCCGCTACCCCTTGTACATCGCCCCCAAGGAGCACGATCTGTATGTGATTGGGGCCACCGAAATCGAGGTCGAAGACAGCTCGCCTGCGAGCGTGCGCTCGACCCTGGAGTTGCTGTCTACGGCCTACAGTTTGCACCCAGCCTTTGCGGAAGGCAGGATCGTTCAAATGAACACACAAAACAGGCCCACCTTGACCGATAATTTACCCTGCATGGACTTGACCCACCCCTCCACCATGAAACTCAATGGTCTGTACCGCCACGGTTTTTTGATCGCGCCGGCCATGCTCGACTGTGCCTTGGAGTGGGTGGACTCGCAAAGCTTGAAGCTCTCGCGGTCCTTGGGGCTCAAAGTCTTGGGGCCATCAGGCCATCCAACAGTCATGCATTGAGCAAGGCCTGAGCATTTCATCCCAACCCCACATGGCTCACACCGACCCCTCTTCCAACATGACGATTGACGTTTTGATCAACGCCCATCCCTACACCTTGGCCGCGAGCAGCACGCTTGAGATGGCGATCAAGGCCTATGGCATCCATCCACCTTTTGCTGCGGCCTTGAACATGAACTTTGTCCCCAAAGCACACTACGCCACAACCCGTCTTCAAAACGCCGACCAGATCGAGCTCATCACCCCGATCACCGGCGGCTAAAGCAGACGACCTGCTAGACTCTGACCTCACACCCCAATCCCCTCCATGAACACGCCCGACCCCTTGCCAGACACCATGGTTCTCTACGGAGAGCACTTTGATTCTCGAATGATGCTCGGCACCTCAAGGTACCCTTCCCCAGAGGTTTTGCTCGCCTGCGTCAAGGCAACGCGCCCGGCCTTTTTAACGGTCTCTTTGCGCCGTCAAATGCCGCATCAATTGAGCACCGAGCCTCAAGGCAACAGCTTTTGGGCCTTGCTGAAAGACGCAAAAACCCCCCTGCTACCCAACACAGCGGGTTGCCACAGTGTGAGCGAGGTGGTGGCAACGGCCCAAATGGCCCGAGAGGTGTTTGAGACCGATTGGATCAAACTGGAGATCATTGGAGACGATTACACCCTTCAGCCCGACACCTTGCAGCTGCCTCAAGCGGCCAAGGCCTTGATCGATCTCGGGTTCAAAGTCTTGCCGTATTGCACCGAGGATTTGGTGCTTTGCCAAAAGCTCCTTGACGTGGGTTGCCAAGCGGTCATGCCTTGGGCGGCACCCATTGGAACGGGCAAAGGCCCGATCAACCCCTATGCCATGCAGTCCTTGAGAGATCGGCTCAAAGTGCCCATGATCGTGGACGCGGGTTTGGGCGTACCCTCGCACGCTTGTCAGGTCATGGAGTGGGGCTTTGATGCGGTCTTGTTGAACACCGCGGTGGCTTTGGCGCAGAACCCTCTGGACATGGCCAAGGCCTTTGCACATGCGGTGAACGCTGGGCGTTTGGCCTTCAAGTCTGGCGCCATGCAGCCCCAAGACAAAGCGCAGGCGAGCACGCCTTTGATGGGTACGCCGTTTTGGCATCAAAGCTAAAACCCAACCTCAAAACCTACCCCCAAACTGAGCTCAAAATAAGCTCAACCTAAGCCCAACCTAAGCCCAACACCCACCCCTTATGAGCACACTCACCTGGCACCCCGACGTTTTGAGCCTGACACTCGCCGGCCTTCATGCGCACATGATGCCCATTCGGGAGGGGCTCGAGCACTACGCGCAAAGCCACTCACAAATTGCGCCCGTTGAGGCGGCTAGCGACGCGTGGTTGGGTCAACTAGCGGCCCAGCAAAGCGAGCACGATCAAGCCCTCTACGCTCAGGTCAACGAAGACTTTGTCCAGCACCAAAAGGACCCCAGCGCTTTAAGCCTCACGCAGCTGAAGAAAGCCCTCGTGACCATGGCGCGCACGCTAGAGTTCACGCAAGAGGAGTCGCTTGTCTTGGCTCAAGCGTGGATGCATCAAAGTCACCGAGAGGGGCATTTCGACCCCCTGAAGTGGCCCACGCGCATCAAGGACTTTGTGCCCCATGAGGCAGCCAGTGATTTCAATTTTCCAGCCTGTGAGAACTTGGGTCTGTATGCGGTGCTGCCCGATGCGCAATGGGTGGAGCGCATGGTGCAAGCAGGCGTTCCATGCGTTCAACTGCGCTTCAAATCAGAGGACCCCAAGGCCTTGGAGCGCGAAGTCAAACAAGCCATCCAAGCGACCAAAGGGTCTTCCACGAAACTCTTCATCAACGACCACTGGCAACTCGCCCTTGAGCACGGCGCCTACGGTGTGCACTTGGGTCAAGAGGACTTGGAGAGCGCCAACTTGAAAGACATCGATGCAGCTCAATGCCATTTGGGGGTGTCGACCCATGGCTACCTTGAGATGCTCAAAGCCCACGCTCTGCGCCCAAGCTACATGGCCCTTGGGGCGGTGTTTCCCACCACCTTGAAGAGGATGCAAACCTTGCCGCAAGGCTTGGGTCGTTTGAGAGCTTACGCACAACTGATGAGCCCCTACGCCTTGGTCGCGATCGGCGGCATCGATGCGTCGCAATTCAAGACCGTCTTGTCATGCGGCGTGGGTTCGATTGCGGTGGTGCGCGCAATTGTTGGGGCTGAGGAGCCCGAACAAGCGGTGCAGTCCTTGATGAGTCATTTCTAAGGGGCTTTAAAAGCACGCAAAGAGGTAGAATGGGACGTTCTCCGCACTCAGGCACAAAGGTCTCCCATGAATTGCACAACTTCCCGCCTCTTGGCTTTCTTTTTTTCTTTGATGGCGCTTGACGGCGCTTGGGCGCAAGGCGAGAATGTTGCTGTAACGGGTGCTGCTGCAAGTGCTATTACAGGTGCTGTCACAGGTGCAGAGAGCGTTAGCGTGAAGACGGTGCCGCAAGTGCTCTCCTCAGCCAAAGACACCCAAGAGCCCAAAGATCCGAGCCGTTTTTTCAAGAGCGATGAATGGTTCTTCTCCTGGGGCTACAACAAGACCCATTACTCGAAATCCAACATCAATGTGGTGCAACCGAGCTTGGGCAACGACTACACCGTCAACGCCGTCCAAGGCCATGATGAGTTCTCTCACGTGGTGTGCTGCAGTCCAGACAATTTAAGGTGGGGACGTTACTTGGACGAGTCCAAAGTGTACGCGCTTGACTTGAGCTTGGATCACACCAAATACACCACGACGGTTGGGCAAGTGGCCTTGATCACGGGCAAGCACAGCACGGGAGTAGGCAACCAGCTCTTGAGCGCTGACTACTTCTCCTACATGCTTCACAACGGCTTGAACCAAGTGATGGTGAACCTGTCCTACAGAAAGCCCCTGCTTGGCGCTTTGAACGAAACCTCCAACTTGTCCTTCATTGGCAAAGTGGGCGCCGGCTTGGCCGTGGTTCACCCCTACAGCAAGATCGATGGCATTGAGTACGAGATGGGCAAAAAGACCCTGACCAATGCGCTGGGCTTTAACAACGGTTGGTGGCGAATTGTGGGCACCTCCACGTCCTTGGAGCTAGGGATGCGGTACGTGTTTTTAAAGCCTTATTACGTGGAGTGGGTCAACAAGCAAATCTTCACGAACATGAGCAACATCCCTGTCAACCAAGGCAGTGCGTCGCAAAATTTGCGCTCCAACGAGATCATCTTTAGCTTGGGCTACACCTTCAACGGCACGCCCTGAGTCAAAGTTTTTGCTCAAACCCTCTTACTTTCTTCCCCTCTTCCCCCTCTTCCCCTCTTTGTCGACGAGTGGGGTCTTTTAGCTTTTGAACACAAGCTTGAAGGCCTCTTCTCTCAAGCGTTCAGGGCATGCATCATCGACTGCGTGGCCACGTCCTCAAGCCATGACAAGTCCAGGTGTTGATGCGCCTCACAGATGAACCACGGCTCTCTTGAGTCGGGCTCGAGCATCAAGCCGTGGTCGATCAAACGCCATGCAAATTTACGGTACAACTCGCTGTTGGTCTTTCTCCAGTCGCGGTAGGTCTGTGGCACGTGTGGCGTGAAATGAATGCCAAACATGGTGTTCGGTCCAGCAAAAGCGTGCTCAATGCCCGCCCGATCAAAAACACGCGACAA